>JBAZLI010000001.1 GCA_041650355.1 Candidatus Micrarchaeia archaeon
AAAGCGCTTTTAAAAAACAACCGCCCAAACCGATTCATGGAGTTCATGCAGCCCACGTGGCAGGAGGTGGACGCGATGTGCGCCGAGCTTGCGTCCATGGTCCGCGAGTTCAGGCCTGACTGGATTGTCGGCATCTCTAGAGGCGGCCTGGTTCCTGCACGGCTTCTCTCGGACGTGCTGGCGAACCACAACGTCACCACCATACGGATAGAGTTCTACAAGACGATAGGCGAAACCAGCGGGTTCCCTAACATCACCCAGCCGCTCCAGGTCGACGTGAAGGGGAAAAAGGTGCTGCTCGTGGACGATGTCGCGGATACTGGAAGGAGCCTTGCGGTAGCTAAGGAGCACGTGAAAAGGGCAGGAGCCTCGGAGGTGAAGATAGCCGCGCTCCACTGCAAGCCAGGCAGCATAGTGGTTCCTGATTACTGCATAGGGCAAACCACAGCTTGGATAATCTACCCCTGGGAGGTTCGCGAGACCGAGCGGGAGAGGAAAAAAACCGGAAAGTAGGTGGTGCCCGTGAGGAAATACCTTGGATACGCGCTCTACATGGGCTTGTGCGCCCTTTTCATACTGCCCATATTCATAACCCCGTTCCTGCCTGCGCTCGGGGCGCCCGGGCTGTTCACGATTATGCAGAACCTGTACGCCCCGACCTGCCACCAGCTCGCTTCGCGCTCAATCTGCTATTTCAGCGACGGAACCATTGACGATTGCGCGAGAAACGGCACTGCGGTTTCAGGAAGGCAGAGCGAGATGCATTTCGACTCCATATATGGGTACAAGTTCCCGGTATGCTCGAGGGATGTCGCGATATACGGAGCGATGCTCCTCGGAGGCCTGCTCTTTCCGTTCGCGAAAAGGATTGACGACAGAATCGTGCCTCCGCTCATCTATTTCGCGGTTGCGCTCGTGCCCATCGCCCTGGACGGCGGAACGCAGCTCATAGGGCTCAGGGAAAGCACCAACCTGCTCAGGATGATAACCGGGTTCATAGCTGGTTTCGCTGTCCCTTTCTACATGATACCGATGATAAACACGTTCGTGCTAGGGCCGGGCAGGGAAACGCGCGTAAATCGAAGTCAGGATTCGCAAATAAGGTAAGAAAACTGAAAAAGCGAAACGAGAAAATTGCGATAAATGAAGGCATTCGAGGTTTAAACAGCTAGAGCAATTTTTTCGGCATTTGTAAATTGCGAGATACGAACACGATACGATTTACAAATACAATGAAAATCTATCTAAGTCGCACTGATTCCATGTCCAGAGGCGCGCTCACATTGCGCTTGAGCATCATGGCCGCGCTTTTCGCGAGGTCGTCGGTCTTGTTCCAGTCGCCGTGCATGGTGAATATGCGCTCCGGCGTGGGCATGGTGTTCTTCAGGAACGCGAGGAGCTGCCGCCTGTCGCTGTGGCCTGAGAACCCCTCCACGGTCTCGATGCGCATGTTTATCTTCATTATCTCGGTCCTCCCGTCCTCGCCTATCACCGGGATTTCCTTCATCCCCTTCTGCACCTTAGAACCAAGGGAGAGGGCGCTCTGGTATCCTACGAAAACCATGCTGTTCTTCGGCTCGCCGGCCATCAGCCTGAAATACTCGTAGCTCGGGCCGCCGTTGAGCATTCCCGAGGGGGCGAGTATTATGCACGGCTCGCCGCTTTCCACTATCGCCTTCTTGTCCTCCCCTTTCGCGACCTTTATCATCGGCGACTCGAAGGGGCTCTGGTTTGAGAGTATGCGCTTCTGCAGGCTCTCCCGCAGGTATTCCGGATAGGCGGTGTGTATCGCGCTCGCCTCGAGCACCATGCCGTCTATGTACAGCGGCACGTTGAAATCAGGGTTCCGCTTGTAGAAATCTTCGAGCACCAGGAGAATCTCCTGGCTCCTCCCCACGGCGAATACAGGTATGAGCACGTTGCCCTTGTTGTCCGTGGTTTCCTTTATCACGCGCAGTAGCGCGTTCTCGCTCTCTGCCCGCGCGGGCATCATGTCTTCCCAGCCTCCGTAGGTGCTTTCCACGAACAGGCTCTCCAGCCTCGGGAAGCTTATGTTCGCAGGGTCGAAAAGCCTGGTGAACCCGAATTTTATGTCCCCGGTGTAAACGAGGTTGTGCAGTCCCTCCCCTATGTGCAGGTGCACCATCGCGCTTCCGAGTATGTGGCCCGCGTTGTAGAGCGTCATCTTTATCTCAGGGGCTATGTCCACCACTTCCCCGTAATCCACGGGTATGATGTGCTTGAGTTCCTTCTGGATTCCCTTCCGTGTGTACGGCGGGTCCACGTTGAAGCTCTTCTTCATCACGTTTATGTAGTCCTGCTGGAGCAGGGCCATGAAATCCCGCGTCGGGGGCGTGGCGTAGACCGGGCCCTCGTAGCCGTACTCGTAAAGATAAGGCACGAAGCCCATGTGGTCCATGTGGCCGTGCGAAATTACAACAGCATCAAGCTGGTCCAGCGAAAACCCGAGCATGTTCAGGTACGGGTACGCCTTCGTAGGCTCCCCTATTACAGGGTTCACGCCGCAGTCCACGAGCACCTTGCTGTGCTGTGTCTGCACGAGCATGCAGCTCCTGCCCACTTCCCTGAACCCGCCCAGGAACGAGATGCGGAGCCAGTCGCTCTTCGGGAGCTCCTGGCATATGCGCCTGCCTATCTGCGAGAGGAATTTCTTCCTCTCTGCGGCCTCGAGCACGAAGCTCTTCCTTATCCCTTCTATGGTGGCCGAAGCCATCGTCGGAGTCCTGAGCACCACCGGCGCCCAGTTGGTCTGCAGTATCACTTCCTTGAGCACCACGCCGCTCTTCCCTATGACGAGTCCGGGCTTCACCGCCTCTATGTGCACCTCGCTGAACTCAGGGACGAAGCGGATGCTCGTGACCTCTGCCTCGGCCGGAAGCAGCGCCTTTATCTTCTGTATGGCCTGCTCCATGTCCATGAGCACGCTTGGGTCGGCCCTTATGAGGACTTTCTTCTTGATTGCGCCTGCAACGTGCTTTATCAGCTGGTCGCTCCCGTAAAACGCCCTGATGTTCCTCAGATAAATCACGACGTTGAGCCCCTCTGGCTCCACTTTCGTGACTTCGCACTCCGGGGGCATTATCTCCCCCACTACCTTTTCTATCTCTTTGTAATACAATTCAATCACCGTAATTTTTTCTGTAAGTGGCGCGCTGACGGCCAAAACCGCGTCTGGAAGCGCCGGGGAAACATGCGCATACGTGCTCCAATCATGCTAGAAACTGCCTGACTTCCTCCTTGGAGTATCTCCTGAAGCCGTTCTCGTCAACGAGCACCAGGTCGACGCGCTCGCCGCTCGCAGCGTCCCTTTTCATGGCCGCGGAAACCGCCTTTGCCGCAATCCTGAGATTATCCACGGCGAGCGATTCCTCCTTGTAGAGCTCCTCGAGCACCCCGTAAGCCACCGGGGAGCCGCTCCCTGTGCTTGCGAGCTTCTCCTCGGTAACTCCGCCGAGCATGTCCACGCTGTACAGTCTCGGCTTCCCGTTGTCGTAGCCCCCGACAAGGAGCTGGACGAAGAACGGGTAATACTTGTACTGCACGAGTATGTTCGCCAGGAGCGAAGAGGCGGCGGAAACGGACATCTTCTTGCCCTGCCTCAGGGAATAGAGCTTAATCTCGGCCTGCATCCAGCGCACGAGCGTCTGCGCGTCCCCCACGCCGCCTGCTATGGTCATCGCTATGCTCTCTGAAAGAGGGTAAATCTTATCTATGTCCTTGCTCGCTATGAGGAAGCCCATTGTGGCGCGCCTGTCGCTCGCGAGCACCACTCCGTTCCTGCATACGAGGCCCACCGTAGTGGTCCCGGTCTTGAGAGTCTTTGTGTTTTCTTCTTCCATGAGTATCACCGTTTATTGTGAATGTTTCTCTTTTTCACCCTGCCTTGACGGCGCTTGGGGTTCTCAGCTTTTATAGTTTTTACAAAAAACAAAAGCACGAATAAGTATTCAGGGGACAATGCTATTGGGGCATAACAGTTTTATAAACCTTTTGCTCGCCCTGCGCGTTTTTGCAGTTCGTTCAATTCAGAATCATTTGAATTCGAACTTCCCTGCGCCTCTTCTCAGCACCTTTCTCTCCGCCCAGTCTATTACAGTGGAGGGCTTCTTCTCAGCGGTTTCCCCTCCGTCTATGCACAGGCCAGAGGAACGCAGTATCTTCGCGTCTATTTCCTTCACGCTGACCGGGTCCTTCCCTCCGCTCAGATTGGCGCTGGTTGCTATTATAGGATTTCCGAAATCCAGCACGAGCTTGCGCAGGAAGAAATGGTTCGGAACGCGGATGCCTATTTTCTCAATCCGCCCTGCGAGCTTTTTCCCTTGCTTCAATTTGAATATGAGCGTGTACGGGCCTGGAAGCAGTTCGGGAAGCGCGAAAGCCGCATCTGAGGGTATTTCGCACCATTCCCTCAGCATTTCCAATCCGCTCATCACCACTGCAAAAGGTTTCCCGCGGTCGCGCTCCTTCACAGAATATATTTTTTCGAGCACTTCCGGATTTGTCGCGTCCCCGCCCAATCCGTAAACCGTATCCGTAGGGAAAACCAGCAACTTCCCGGAGCGCAGCGTTTCCAGCCCACGCCTGAGCGCTTCGTTATACTCGTTCTCCAGCGCAGCCAGCTTTTTTCCCATCCAAATCCCGAAAATCAGACCAGTTCGGTGCTCCTGAACAGCCGCTCGCAGTAATTGCACCTGTAATGGCTGCCCTCCAGGGAAAAATCCTCATACCCCTTTTCCGAATTGGTTATGCAATTAGGATTGGGGCATTTTCCCACAGAAAGCTTCCGCGGAAGCTCGGCGTTGAATTTCCTCTCCACATTCTCGTTCTTTATTATGTTTATGGTCGCGTTAGGAGCCGCGAGCGCTATTATGTTGGCTTTTGCAGAGTCCACGCATATTCCCTCTATCTTCACTATGTCCTTCCTGCCGGTCTTCTTGCTCGGCACGTTTATCATGAGCGCTACGCGATGCGGATATGTCTCATCTATTCCGAGAAGGCTGAGCACCCGCCTCCCCATCCCTGCAGTTATGTGGTCTATCACCGTCCCGTTGGAGATTTTCTCAACAATCATGCAATCGACCTATTTCCTGTCCAGGCAGTACTCTATTACAGCCATGCGCACAGGCACCGCGTTCGCGGCCTGCTCGAAGTACCTTGCGTACCTGCTTCCGTCCACGTCGCTGCTTATCTCGTCTATCTTGGGAAGCGGGTGGAGCACTATGGCGTCCTTCTTCGCCTTCTCCAAATCCGCGAGCCTGAGCCTGAACTTCTCCTTTATCTTCTTGGCCTCGTACTTGTCCACGAAGCGCTCCTCCTGAACCCTCACGACGTAAACCACGTCCGCGCCCGAAAAGTCAGGTTCGTTGCCGAGCTGCACTTTCGCCCCGAACTTCCCCTTTATTTCCTCCAATATGTCCTGGCTCACTTCCAGGCCCTGGGGCGCAACCATCCTCATCTTCGCGCCGAACATCGCGAGCCCGTATATGAGCGAATGCATCGACCGCGCATGCTTCAGGTCCCCAAAGAGCACCACGTTCAGCCCCTCGAGCTTCCCCTTCTCTTTCTGGATGGTGTAAAGGTCTATGAGCGCCTGAGTAGGATGCTCGTTCGCCCCGTCTCCGCCGTTTATAACCGGATGCCTCGCGAGCCTCGCTGCGAGCCTCGCGCTTCCTTCCTTGGGATGCCTCACTGCGAGCACGTCGGCGTAATTATCGAACATGCGTATCGTGTCGGAGAAGCTTTCCCCTTTTATCAGGGAGCTGTTCTCAGGGTTGAAATCTATGATTTTCAGCCCCAGGCGCGAGGCGGCGCTCAGGAAGGAGGTTTTGGTCCTTGTGCTGGGCTCGAAGAAGGTGGTCGCGAGTATCCCTTTCCTTTCCTTGAAAACGCCCTTCTCTATCTTCGCTGCGCGCCCAAAAATAGCCGTCGCGGTCTTCTTGTCCAAATCCCGCATCGAGATCATGTCCATGTATATCGTAAGCTAAGTGCCGCGTTCAATATTAAATGGTTTCGCATCAGCTTTTTGCGCCCATTCTGCAAATGGGCGATGCAAATCCCAATCAGGCGCTATTCGTACCTGAGCGCCTCCAGAGGCGAGACCTTGGACGCGTTCCAGGAAGGTATGAAGCCGCTCGCGAGCCCTATGAGGAAAGAGAATGCGAATGCACCAGAAACAACGAACGGGTCTATGTAAACAGGCACGCTGAAGTTTTTAACCACCAGGAGCAGTGCGATTGCGAACAGCGCGCCGAGCACTCCTCCGACCATCCCTATGGCCCCGCTCTCGATTAAGAAGATTGAAAGTATTTCCTTCGAGCTCGCGCCTATCGCCTTGAGCGTCCCTATCTCCTTGGTCCTCTCAACCACGGCCATGAACATGGTGTTCATTATCCCCACTCCCCCCACAACCAGCGAAATGGCGGCTATCGCGCCCAGGAACACAGTGAGCAGGGATGTTATGGTGCCCACGGTGCTGTTTATGAAATCCGGGGTTATGAGCCCGAAATCCTCCTCTCCCTCGCGCACGCGGTGCAGGTTCCTCAATTTGTCCTCTATCTCGCCAGCCACAAGTTCCACGTCAGCATCATCCTTGACTGTGAGCCGGATTGCGCTCACCTCGTCTTTCGCGAGCGTGGACGCGAAGAGGTCCTGGGCATCCTGGAAGTTTACGAAAACCGAGCTGTCGGTGCTGGCGAAAGAGCTCCCGCTTTTCTTCAAAACGCCTATCACGCGATACTGGTGATTATCTATGTAAACGTAGCTGTTGACGCTCACTACGTCCTTTCCGAAGCTCTTCTGCGCTATGTCGTTCCCAAGAACCACGACGTTGCGGTCGCTGGATGTGAGCCACCTGCCTGCTTCAACGTCCGCCACTTCCTTGCTTATCTGCCCGGCTATGTCCGGCTCCACACCGGTTATCGAAGAGGTTATATCCTTGCCCTTGAATCCGAGCGATGCGCGCTGAGTTATTATCGGGGATATCAAATCCACGCTCGCGAGCTTCTTTATTTCCCCTACGTCTTTCATGTAGAGCTTGCCGCTGGTGGCCATTGTGCTCGGACCGAAGCTCACGCCCTGGGCCCCATCCAGGTTCACCGGTATCACCACTATGGTCTTTGTCCCGAACTGCGCGAGCTGCTCGTTTATGGACACGTTGAGCCCTTGGCCAATGGACACCAGTATTATGACCGATGAGATGCCGATTATTATTCCAAGTATGGTGAGCCACGTGCGCAAACTGCTGTGGGTGAGGCTCTTGAACGCATATGTCAGCATGTCATTTAGCTTCATCGCACATACCTCTCATCAATCAACCGTTGTCCGGGTCTGCATTTACCTCCTGCGGGAAAACGGCGCTCTCCGCCCGTTTCTCCCTTCTTGCCGACGACCGGAGAATATTCACGCCTGGCTGGGCTTCTTCTTGCGGAAGAACAGCAGGTACGCCGCAACGACCACCACCCCTGCGCCGAGCAGAAGCGGGAGCGGGCTGCTCTGGTCCGCGGCCTTTTCGCCCACCCTGACCTGGAGCACCTTCTGCCGCTCTATGAAGTTGCCGAAAGTGTCCTTGTACTTCACCCGCACGGTGAGGTTGTTCACGGGCTTCGCGTCGTCATTTATCCGTATCTTGAACTGCACGCTGCTGAAATCATCCTTGTTCAGCAGGCCTATGTATTGTTCATCCTGCACGCTCAGGAGTTCAAAGAAATCCCCTGAAATTTTGACCGAGCTCGACTCAATTGGATAATCCCAGGTGTTGGCGACCGTGACAGAAAGCGTTTCCTCCTGCCCGGCTGCGACCGGCAGGGGCTTGGATTCTATGTAAACCTGCACGTCGCTGTCCGAGTCGAAGGTGAGTGCCACCTTTATCGTCTCGGTCTTCTGTTCGCCCGAATCAGTGTATGTAATCGTGGCGTTCTCGTTCACCGTGCCCGGGGATACGCCCGGATGCATGATGAACGTAACTTCCTTGGTCTGGCCGCTCGCAAGGTCCCCGATTCTGACCTCTTCCCCTCCCTTGAGTATTATGTCCGGGTTGGAGAACGAAAGCTTCACTCCGCTGAGTTGCTTGGCGCCGTTCACGACGCGCAGGGTCACGGTATTGTCCATGCTGGATGTGATTTTGGAAACCTGCAGGAAAGAGATGTCAGGGGTTTCCTTGCTGACCGTGAGCGCTATGTCCTTGGTCTCGTTCACGCTGTTTCCCAGTTCGTCGTCGTAGGTGATTCTGAACTGGAGGGTGTTCGCACCCTCGTTCACGTCGCCTACATCCAGGTTTATAGATGTGTTTTTGCTCATGATTATGTCTCCCAGGTAAATCTCGTTCGCGCCCGCTATGGAGAATGGGGAAAGCGCCATGAGCCGCACGCTCTTTGCGATGCCGCCCTTGTTGTCAATTTTGAACGAGAACTCGCTGCCCTCGCTGTAATCCTTGCTGTATCCGCTTATGAGCAGGATTGGCGGATTCAAGACGTAAATCGGTATGCTGGCCTCCTTGTAGTTGAAGTCCGAGGAGCCGTCCCCCGCGAGCTCAGAGCCGTAAACCCTGAAGTTGAAGACGTACACTCCGCTCGGCGTGCCGGGCTTGACAGTGAGCGGCACCGTGAGCGTCGTGGACGTGCCGGCGGCCATGTCGCCTATGAGCACGCTGTCCTGGTACGTGAAACCCGGATTCCCGTTTACCTCGACCTTCGCTGAGGTTATGGAACTGGACCCTGCGGAATTGCCCACCACCAGAATTATTGCTCCGCTCTCGCCGGGCTTGAAAACAGACTTGCTCGCAGAAGCGCTGACAGAGAATGCAG
Organism: Candidatus Micrarchaeia archaeon; assembly: GCA_041650355.1. Taxonomy (NCBI): domain Archaea; kingdom Nanobdellati; phylum Microcaldota; class Candidatus Micrarchaeia; species Candidatus Micrarchaeia archaeon. The sequence continues at coordinate 8,823 of JBAZLI010000001.1, forward strand.
CGAACCCCATGCCGGCCATTGCCAGCAGGGCGAAAATCCACATCAGTTTTTTCATAAATCACACCTCATCCACGAACATCATCCGTGCTTCCTTCGCGGTTTCCCGGCACGGATTATACTTTCTGTTTTCATCCTTTTTTGTCATCCATCTTATCTATCTTTCCGTCCCTTAGGTATATAATTCTGTCCGCATTCTTGGCTATGTTCCTGTCATGGGTTATCATCAGTATCGTTTTGCCTGCGGCGTTCAGCTCCCTGAATATGCGCATCACTTCCTCGCCGCTCCTGCTGTCCAGGTTGCCAGTGGGCTCGTCCGCGAATATTATGTCCGGGTCCAGTGCGAGAGCGCGCGCTATGGCGACGCGCTGCATTTCCCCCCCGCTTATGTTGTTCGTGTAGTTGTTCATCCTGTGCGCGATGCCGAGGCGCTCCAGCAGCGGGAGCACCTTCTCCATCCTCCTGTGCTCTTCCACTTCGTCGAGCATGAGCGGCAGCGCCGCGTTCTCGAAGACCGTGAGGTTGTTTATGAGGTTGAACTGCTGGAAGACGAAGCCCAGCCTTTTCCTCCTGAACGCAGTCACGTCCCCGTTCTTCATCTGCGACACGTGGGCGCCTTCGATGTAGATGTCCCCGCTCGTGGGCCGGTCCAGGAGCCCGAGCATGTGGAGCAGGGTGCTCTTGCCGCATCCGCTCGGCCCCAGCACGCTCACAAACTCCCCGGATTTTATCGAAATGCTTATCCCGTCCACTGCCCGTATCTCGGCATCGCCGAGCCTGAACACCTTGGTCAGGTTTTCGGCGCGCATTATCTCGCCCTGGGGATTCTGTTTGAGTTTCATCCAACCGCCGTCATTTTCCGATGCAGCATTTCTCTGAAGAACCTGCCCTTCATGCCCGAGCACAGCAATTTCGAGGCTATGCACAGGTTTTTCCTGCCGGCAGGCGTTATGTTGTATATCCTCACCTTCCGCTTCCCGCGCGCCTCAGCGAGGCCGGACACCATCCCTTCCTTCTCGAGCTTTGCGAGAAGCGGGTAAACCCTTGACGGAGTCATCGCGTGCATCCCTTCGGCCGAGAACGCTTTTATCACTTCGTAGCCGGTGTGGGGCTTCTTGCTTATCATCCAGAGGGTCATGAGCGCAACTGTCTTCTTCACGATGAATTTTCCCAAATCCCCCATCTTGAGCTTCCTGAGCATGTTCAACACTTGTGCTAGACAAATATAGATAGGTACATATTTGTATCTATTTATAAATAGATACGCTGCCGCGCCGGACCGAAACTCACGCTAGGACACTGCTGTCCGCGCGGCAGGGGGAATTTTCTCATGGATAGGAATAAAAAGGTGGACGATATAGGTTAAGCAGGCGATGCAGGACCGGAAAAAGGAGATTGGATGATGGAGCAGTTGGTTGCGCTAGTATCGGCCTTTGTATACGTATTTGTGATAATCGATCCGCTTGCAAGCCTTCCCATGTTTATTTCCCTCACCGAGAAGATGAAGGAACGTGAGATAAGGAAATCCGCGCGGGATGCGGTGATAATCGCCGGAATAGTCGCCACGGTTTTCCTGATTGGCGGAACCTTCATACTCGATTTAATGAAGATAGACATGAGCTCGTTCAGGATTGCAGGGGGCATCGTGCTCGGCCTGCTCGGGCTGGAAACCGTGCTCGGATTCCACGGCTCGAACGAGAAGAACGGGGACAAGAGCGCAGTCGTGACCCTCATAGCGACCCCGATGCTCACCGGCCCTGGGCTGATAACCGCGCTCATAGTGATGAGCTCCGAGGAAGGGATGATTGTGCCGTTCGTGGCAATGGTGCTTGCGCTTTTGGCTTCCTGGATTGTGTTCGACCGCGCGGTTTCCATAAGGAACCTCCTCGGCCGCAGGACGATAGACATATTCTCGAAAGTTTTCGGGCTGTTCCTGGTCGCGATGGGGGTCTCGTTCATAAAGGCAGGACTCGGCGCCTGAAGTCAGTATTTTGCCCTGAGGACGCATTTTGCGGATTCTGAATTTCCTGCCCGAAAACACGCGCCTTTTTCCATGAAGGGTCAAGTTTTGCCTGCACTTTTGAGCGCTCAGGGACAGGTTTAACGAATCTGGTCTCAACCTGTATTTTCCTGACACTCAGCCATTCAACGCCGGCTTGCATAGCAGCATTTTCTTCTTTTCCGAACACCAGGATGCCGGCTTCAGTAGTCTTAAGCAATCCTGATCTCCCTCTGAAGAGCCGTTCGAGCGCTTCCTGGACACTGAAGCTTCCGTAGCCGGGTTTGGGCACGTCCAGATGCGCAATCCCGCACCATCTGGTCATCGTGCAGAGCGCGAGCACGAGCATTTCATCCGGCGAAAGCACTGCGCACAGCGTTTCCTCGGAACCCACCTCAAAGCGCGCTGGGATTATCATCCTATTGTTTATCCCCTCGTCCATCACCGGCGTATCGCTGAATTTGAAGTTCATAATCATATTATATGTTGTAGATTATTAAATAATTCGGATTACTTGAAACGGGGCCATGAACAGTTATTTTAATCCGGCCGCGGAAATCTGTTTATGGGTTTCGCGGAATTCGAGGAGGCTGCGCGTGAAGCGAAAAAGATAGCGTTCAGCTTCTCTGACCCTCTTATCGTGCACCATTACGACGCGGACGGGCTTTCCTCAGGGGCGATAGTGAAGAGCGCTTTCCTCGGGCGCGAGCACAGGATGCGAGGCATAAAAAAGCTCGACGATGCGGCGATAGAGAAATTGATGGGGGAAAAGGAGGTAATTTTCGTGGACTTGGGCAACAACGAGAGGGTGCGCGAACTGAAAGACGTGCTCATAATAGACCACCACCAAATCAAGGAAACAGGGAAGCCGCAGATAAACCCGATGCTCTATGGGGTGGACGGAGGTTCCGAGCTCAGCTCGAGCGGAACCGCGTATTTCGTGTTCGGAAAGAACGCGGATTTGGGCTTGGTTGGCGCGCTCGGGGACATGCAATATCCGCTCATAGGCGCGAACAGAATCATGTGCGAGCGCGGAATCGCGGGCGGGGAAATAAAAAAGGAGATTGATTTGCGCTTTTACGGGCGCTTCTCCAGGCCGCTCGTGCAATTCCTGGCTTACAGCGACGAGCCTTCTATCCCAGGGGTAGCGTACAGCGAGGAGCGCGCCCAGAAATTGCTTGAGGATTTGGGAATTTCCATAAGGAAAGGGGAGGAATGGCGCGTTTACGCGGATTTGGACCTGGACGAAAAGAAAAAACTCGTATCGGCGATAGCGGAACTTCTTTCCGCAAGGCGCAGGACTGAGAATCTGGTGGGCGAGGTTTACGACCTGCCCAAACGTCCGAGAAAGAGCGCGCTTTACGATGCGCACGAATTCTCCACCGTTCTGAATGCTTGCGGAAGGCACGGGAAGCCGGAATTGGGAATCGCTGTCTGCCTTGGGGACGAGGCCGCGTACCTGGAAGCTTCTTCGTTCCTCGCCCTGCACAAGAGGATGATAAGGGAGGGGGTTTTGTTCGCAAGGGCCAGCATGGCTGACTTGGGCTCCTTTCTCTTTTTGGACGCGCGGGGAACAATAGATGAGGGCATAATAGGAGTCGTGTGCGGGATGGTGCTCCAGGGCGCCCAGAAGCCGTTCATCGGAATCGCGGATGGAGAGGCAGGGGACATAAAGGTTTCTTCCAGGGTCGGCAGGAAGACCGGCATAAACCTGGGAAACGTCATGAGCTGCGCTGCCGGAAAAGTCGGCGGGATAGGGGGCGGGCACAGCGTGGCCGCAGGGGCAAGCATCCCGAAGGAAAGGCTGGATGAGTTTCTAATTCAGGCCAGGGATTTCATCGAGATGGAAAAGGAAGCGATTCGTCAAAAAGCGAAGGACTGATAGAAATATATTTAAACACTATTTTTGATTGAACAAGCATGGGGGCTCAGCGATTGAACTACATTTCCAATGCGAGTGCTAGGGCCAGTTCTGCCCCTGCTTCGCAGAAAAACGAAAATGGCAGGCGTGCATTTGGAAAGTGGTTTGAACCTAAAGTTAACACACGCAAAACTCCTGCGGCCAGGCAGGCGGAAAAAATTGCCTGCGTCGTAGTTCAGGAACAAAAATCCAGTTTTTCAGGGCTTGCGGCAAAAGTCCAGCCATGGATAAAGGAACTTGTCGCATACGTAAAATATAGCCCGTTCAATCGCTGGTACCGCGTTTACAAGGTGAGAAAGAAATGGCTCCAGGAAAAGATAGGGCCCGCGGTTCAGGCCCAGGTGCTGAACAAAGTCCAGTTCTGCATGAAGCCCGAAGTGGCGTTCAGGAAGATGCAGGAGATGTGGGAGGCATTAAAGAGCATGAAATTTGAGATAAAGCTTCCGAAAGTTCCAGAACTGGCATTTGCGAACGGAAACACTGGAAAGTTGTGAACCTTCTGCCAATCAGAATAAGAACACTGCTGTCGCGATTACAGTGGTCCATTTGCCGCCCTTGTCGCAAACCGCTGACTGCGTCATGTTCGTGGTTTTTACTATCTCCCTGCTCATCTTGAAATATTCTTCCTTCTCGTTCCACGCCTGCTCGGGGCTGAACGGGAGCCCGAGCGTGGTCGCGAGCATGGAAGCCGCGAGGTCCTCTGCGTATTCCCCTGCCTTCTCGTCCGTCTGCCCGAACGCGTGGTGCTCGCTCAGGTAACCGTACTTCTTCCTGTCCTTCGGCAGCGCGCAGCCTATGCTTGACGCGATGAGCCGGTTGGGCTCGTCGGAAGCTATGCGCGCCATCACGCAGAAGAGTATCTGCCCCTTCTTCAGCTTCTTCAGCCCTTTCTCACGCGAGATCATCTTGCACCCCGGAGGGAATATGCTGGAAACCGAAACGATGTTGTAGGGCGCTATTCCTGCGTCCCGCAGCGCTGCCTCGAACGAGGACAGGTAGTCCCTGTGCTGCCCTACTCCCTTCGTGAAAAACACTTCCTTAGGTACCAAAGCTGAAGCCATCCAATCGCCACCCAATTAAAAATTCATCGTTCCTATTTTCTTAACAGAATTTATAAATCTTACATCACTTCCGAAGATTTTTTTCGCGCGGAAGCTAACGCAGGTACTGGCATGTCGATTTCGATTGGCGTTGTAGGCAAGCCGAACGCAGGGAAGAGCACGCTGTTCTCAGCGCTCACCATGGCGGACGCGAAAATAGCGCCGTTCCCCTTCACCACGATAGAGCCGAACAGGGCCGTGGCGTACATAAGGAAGCCGTGCCCGCACACCGAAATAGGGAAACAGTGCACGCCGCGCGACTCGAGCTGCGTGCAGGGCACCAGGTTCATACCCATCCAGATAACCGATGTCGCGGGGCTCGTGCCTGACGCGCATCTGGGGAGAGGGCTGGGGCTCCAGTTCCTCGATGACATAAGGCAGGCGGACGCCCTCATTCAGGTGGTTGACGCGAGCGGACGGACAGACTTGGAGGGCAACCCATCCGAGGGCTCAGACCCTTCGCTAGAAGTTGAATTCCTGGAAAAGGAGATGACCCACTGGATTGCCGGCATTTTAGAAAGGAACTGGAACAAGGTGAGCGGCAGGCCCGCGTCCGCGCTTTACGATTTGTTCAGCTCGATGAAGATTGGCCACGCGCACGTGGAAGCTGCAGTAAGGAAGCTCGGGCTGGCCGAAACGCTCAACTGGAAGCAGGAGGAGCGGCTCGCTTTCGCGGATGAGATGAGGAAGGTGAAGCCGGTGCTCGTGGCTGCGAACAAGTGGGATTCGGCGAGCGGGACCAAGAGGCTCATGGAGCGCTACGCAGGCAGGGTGGTGAAGTGCGCGTCAGCCTACGAGCTTGCGCTCAGGAAAGCCGCTAAGGCAGGGGCGATAGAGTACACGCCGGGCGCAGGGGAATTCAAAATCGCGAATGCGACCGAGGAGCAGCGCCGGGCGCTCTCCACCATAGACGCTTACATGAAGGTGAATGGGAGCACCGGCGTGCAGCAGGTGCTCGAGCAGGTCGTGAACGGCACTCTCGGGCTGGTGGCAGTGTATCCGGTTGAAGACGAGCACAAATGGAGCGACAGGAAGGGGAATGTGCTTCCGAACGTGTTCCTGCTCCCGAAAGGCTCCACGGCGCTCCAGGTTGCGGAAAGGGTGCACACCGACCTCGCCAAGAACTTCATCTCCGCGGTGGACGCGCGCAGGAAGCTGCGCATAGGCAAGGATTATATTATTAATGATGGAGATATAATGCGGATAATTTCGGGTTAGTCCGTGCCCTGAACCAGCACATTCTAATGGTGATTTTATGGAGGCCAAAAACTACGCGCTCACGTTCGCTGCCGTTGTTGCAGCGGCAATTTTCTGCTATGCGGTATTCGTGGTCGGCACGGCCCTGCTCCCGAAGGAGCACGGTGAAGGGGCAAACGAGAGCAGCCCGTACGAAATTTTGCTCAGGGCTGCTGAAAAGCCGGCCGGATACGACACTTACACGTACGCATACGTAGACGACATAGACGGCTATCCCATAGAGACGAGGATGGTGAAGTCCCGGCTTTTCAGCACTCTAAAGGTGCAAAGCCCGGTGTTCGAGAAGGCCATATACTCCGCAGGCGGCGCGGACGCGCTCTGCATAAGCTTTTACGGGAACACCAGCTGTTCCCAGGTCGATGCGAACTCTTCGCTAGCCCAGTCCTTCAGTTCCATGAACAGTTCCTTCCTGGGCGGAAGGACCGAGAGGAACGTGAATGCCCTGGCCATATACAACAGGAGCGGCGCGATGGCCTTCGAAGGCGGGGTGGGTGAAAGCGAGGTGGGCGGAAAGAAGTGCCAGCTGATAAAATACGTGCTGGATTATTCCAAGCTCACGCTGGTGGACCTGCGCGACCTCGGAATGAGCCCGAACGACCCGGTGCTCCTCTACTCCAAGGATTACACTTTCGAGTACTGCATAGACAACGAGAGCAACACCCTCTCTGCGAAGCTTGATTACACCTACCTCGGGGAGCCGAGGGAAACGATCACCCTGATAAAGGAGGCCTTATGGGGCTCGGCTGACGCGGCTGAAGCCGTGCATCCTGCGCTCGGGAACACGAACGAAACCGAAGCGCTCTTCCTTGAAGCGATAAACGTCGAGAAGAACGTGCTGAGCTGCGCCAGGAACGCAACCACCAAGGATGCGTGCGTAAGGAATTACGCTGTCTCCAACGACTTGCCTGACCTGTGCCTGCTCGCAGGAGGGGCCAAGGACAGGTGCATACTCACTCTCGCGCCCCAGGCGCTCAGGAGCGACCTCTGCCCGAGCGTGGACAACGCTTCGTTCAGGGACGACTGCTGGATAGAGATGGGCGCGAGGAAAAAGAATGCGAGCTTCTGCGAAAACGTCCTGGACGTGGAGAAAAGGAGCTACTGCGCGTCCTTGCTCGCGAACTCCACGAATTCCACGGCAAATGCGAGCGTTTGTGCCGCGGATTCGCAGTGCTTCACTGCGGGCTGCTCGGCGCAATTGTGCGTACCTGAAAGCGGCAAGGGCACGATAACAACCTGCGAGATGCGGCCCGAGTTCGAGTGCCTCAAGTTCACCACGTGCGGATGCGTGCAGAATAGGTGCGAGTGGAAAAACAATGAGAACTACATGGCATGCATGCAAAGCATGACAGGTGCCAACGCGAGCAGCTGAACAAAGGGCGAACCGCAGGGCGCAGGAACCAGGGAATTAAATTTTGATTAAGTCGCACACCGGCTGGGCGTTGTACCCGAGCTTGAGGAACTGCAGCTCCCCGGGCGTCACCCATTTGCCGGTTTCGTGCTCTGGCCCGAGCCTGAACTCTTCCCCTGAAACGTCGCCCTTGTAAACCACGTAAACCGAATGCTTTTCCGCGCCGTCTTTCCTGTAAACCGCCGAAGTAACGCCGAGAAGCGAGAGATTGGCCGCCTTCAGGCCGGTTTCCTCCTCGGTTTCCCTCGCGGCCGCATGTTCGGGGTTCTCCCCGAATTCCACGCCCCCGCCCGGAAACTCCCAGAATCCGTTCTTCCTCTTGAGCACAAGCACCTTCCCGCCCCGGAATGGCACGAGATAGGCGTTCAATTCAGGCTTGAATTCGTTGAGAGACATGAAAACCAATCAGGGCATCTTCGGCTTCCTGAGCTGCGAGAACTTGTCGTCGTCAAGGAAATCCAGCGAAGTGTTGCAGCTCTGGCATCTGAAGGCGCAATCCGAGGCGTCTGCGAAAGCCAGCACGCTCTCGAGGCCGCAGTTCTTGCAGAAATAGAATGCCGTGCCTTCCTTCGGGGCGCACGAGTCCTGCATGCTGTAGTGCTCGCACACCCAGTTCTTGATGCGGTCCTCGTTTATCACCCACGCGTACGAGTACCATCCGGTTTCGCTGTTCTTGTCCCGCACGTAGGTTACGAGGCCCTCGTTGTGCATCTTGTTGAGCGAGGCCCGCACGTCCGAAACCTTTATCTTGAGCTTCTTCGCGAGTTCCTCGTCGTTTGGAATCAAGGGGAGGCCGCGTATCACGTCTATGGCGTTCTCGCCGCCCAGCTCTATTATCCAGTGCCTGGCTTCGGCCTTTGCGAGCACGTCCTGAAGCTCTCTGGAGAGCGCCTTTTTCTGGGGCTGCACAGCCTTGGCCTCAATGACGCTGGTTTTTGCGGGCGCCTTGCGTGGTTTTGCTTTCGAACCGGCGCTTTTCTTCAGCTTCATTTTCAGCTTCGCGTTAGTCTTAAGCTTCATCTTCAGGGTTTTGGAGGATTTTGGCATGAGCTTGGGTTTTTTGAAAAGCTTCCTCTTGGACTTCATTGAAAGCCTTGAAAGTTGGGACTTTGAAGATTTGCCGGCGCGGGCACGCACGCGCGCTCGGGACTTCGCCATTTTCGGGTCGCGCTTGAAGTGGGCGAAACTCCTTGCCCGCGCCCCGGTGCGAATCCTGGAAGCAGGTTTTTTCCGGGTTATTCTGGCTTTGCCGCCCTTGCTGAGCTTCCCGGGAGTGACCCTGGCTTTCCCGGTTTTCCTGGCCTTTGCAGATACAGCCCTGGATTTGGATTTAGATTTGGAACCTGACATAAAGACCACATATTTTCTGCGCGTTCTTTATATTTAAAGCTATTGGGTTTTAGGGGGAGAAAGTGGTTTGCATTTAAGTGTCTTTTGGTGGTTTATCGTATAAATAGACCAAATGATGGTTTGCAGGCGCTGAATGAGCAAAAACGGATGGTTTGGGAAAAGCGCGCTGGAAAATCGTGGAAAGGGCGAAAGGGCTGGAAAATGCCAGAACGAATTTAAATATTCCATTAAATAGAGAGATGCATGGCCGACATGATAACCCAGCTCGGGCTGATTTTGCTCGCTTCGGTCGTTTTCATGCTGCTCGCGCTGAGGCTGAAGCTCCCGCCGGTGGTGGGGCTGCTGCTGGCCGGCGCCATAATCGGGCCGAACATGCTCGGAATAGTGGACCAGAGCGAATACATAAACATATTCGCGGACATAGGCGCCATACTGCTCCTGTTTTTCGTCGGCATAAAGTTCAGCGTCGGCAAGATAGCTAACGTCGGCCTGCGTTCATTCATAATATGGCTCGTGAAGGACGGCTTTGTTTTCATAGTGGTCTACGAGGCCTCGCTGCTCCTCGGCTTGAACGGCCTGACTTCGATAATACTCGCATCCACGCTGGCCATTTCGAGCACAACTTTCTTCATCAAGCTCGTGGACGAGAAAAACGCGGCTGGAAGCCCTGAGGCGAACCTGGTGTTCGTGGTGCTCATAATAGAGGACCTGCTGGCGATATTCCTGCTCGCTGTTTATTCGGGCATGACTACCGGCAAGACCGAGGACGGCGGGACCGTCCTGATATCCATCCTGAAGGCCACTCTGGTGCTCGCCGTAACCACTTACTTCGTGCTCCAGAAAGTCACCAAGGTGCTCTTCGAAAGGCTGGTGCGGTGGAATTCCGATGAGGTGGTGCTGTTCTTCTCCATGAGCTTCGCGATACTGCTCAGCCTCTTCGCGTCTTATATAGGACTCGCGCCCAGCATAGGCGCTTTCCTCGCTGGCAATCTCCTGTCCTCGGTGAAGGGGTTCAACGCAAAGACCCAGGAAACGCTCTCGAACTTCAGCATGCTGTTCTCGGCGTTCTTCTTCATCTCCATAGGCATGCTGGTGAACCCGGAATCCATGGTGCAAAACATAGCAATCATCGGCGTGCTGTACGTGCTCGTGACAGGGGGCGTATTCATGTCGACCTTTACCTCTTCCTACCTGCTCGGATACAAGGGAAGCTCCGCGGTGCGGGCCGGGCTTTTCATACTCGCAATAGGGGAATTCTCGCTCCTGATAGCCAAGCAGACCAAGACCCTTGTCGCGCCTTTCGACATAGTCAGCGTGACTTCCGCGCTCGTGTTCCTCACCGCGCTGAGCGGAGGCATACTGATGCAGTACGACAAGGCTATAGACGTGTTCTTGAGGAAGTTCGCGCCGAGGAGGATATACGACTCGGGAAAGAGCATCTCGCTGTACCTGAACAAGGTGCTCGGGGAGTTCGAGCCGCCCCACGGCTCGGTTTACAGCACTTTCGCAAGAGAGGCCAGCAGGAGCGTGCTTGCACTCGTATTCCTGGTGATAATAGCCGGGTGCGCGATACTCGGGTACAACATCTCCAGGGACGTAGCGCCCGAGTACTCGGCTTACGTGGCAGGGTTCGCAGCGCTCGTGCTCGCGGTCCCGCTGGCTGGAATAATCCTTTCGGCGAAGAAGGTCGTAAGCAGCCTTGCGGGCGCGTTCCACCATGCTATGGGCGACGCACTGGACCTGGACGACATGGCGATGCTGTACAGCGCGGTCGCGCTCTTCATGTTCATCGTGGCATTCATAATACCGCTGGCGGTGGCCTTCCTCAACCTGCCCAGCGTGTTCGGGCTGGTGTTCCTGGTTCCGCTCGTGCTTTCGCTGCTCTTCATATGGAATCTCGCGGTCACAGTGAAGAAGATAATGTTCAGGCAGTACGTGCACCATTACGAGATGAAAAGGGCCAGCTTCAAGCCGCCGTACAGGCACATGATAGGCGAAATGAGGACGATAAACCAGCCGGTTTACAGGGGGCACAGGAAATGAGAAGGACCAAGGAGGCAAGTTTCAGGAACGGGGACTGGTGGTTCTGGCTCAAGAACAGGAGCGTGCCCAGGGTCGCGTTCAACTTCGCGCTGTGCTCGCTTTCCATGCTGATTCCGTTTCCAGGAATCAAGAATGCCCTGTTGCGCCTCACCGGCATGAAGGTCGGGAAAAACGCGTTCATAGCGATGGGTGTCGCGCTTGATATTTTTTATCCGGAACTGGTTGAGATAGGGGAAAACGCGATTGTCGGGTACGGGTGCGTGATAAGCGCGCACGAGCTGCTGCCAGGGAAGCTCAGGGTTGGAAACGTGAGGGTGGGCGCGAGCGCCCTGCTCGGGACGCGGTCGGTGGTCCTCCCTGGGGTAGAAATAGGGGATGGGGCGGTGGTCGGGGCGATGAGCCTGGTGAACTCCGACGTGCCGGCGAAAGGCTTTTATGCAGGCGTGCCTGCCAAAAGAATGAGGTAATCGGATGAATTTTCGCATACTCCTACTCTTGCTCATAGGGGCGAACATGTTCGGCTTCCTGGTCGGGATGCTGACTTACTACGACCAGATGGTGAAAATCAGCCCGCTCCTGTGGATTTTCATACCTGACTGCCCGCTCTACGTGCTCCTCGCAAGCCTGTTCTACATAGGGGTTTTCAAAAACGACCTGCTCAGGTGCATAACCGCGATGGGGCTCCTGAAGTACGGGATATGGACCGAGTTCGTGCTCCTTGGATACGGGAAATACATGGATTCCCAGGGATTCGGAATGCTCCTTGCAGTGGAGCACGTTGGGATGATATTGCAATTCTTCCTGATTTCCAAGAATTTCGACAAAAAAATACTGCTGCTCGCAACCGGATGGTTCCTGCTGAACGACTACATGGATTATGGGATTGGGCTGCACCCGTACGTGCCGAACATCGACCTTCAGCTTGTGATGGCGTTCACCATCGCGCTCTCGCTCCTGATCCCGGTATTCACTTACGCTACAGGAAAGTGGATTGAAAAGAGCGCGTTCATCGCCAATGCAAAAAGCCTTATAGGAATCTAGAGCCTCCTCAGATTCTTACTCTTTTCACTTGGCATTATTTCCAGCTTCCCGGAAAAGCGCGAGGAAAATGCCCTGGAAAGCTCCCTTCCCGCCATAATCCTGTCGAGCGCTACTGCCAGTGCAGCGACTTCGCTGTGCGGCTGCGAGGTTACCGCGACATTGTAATCCGCGATTCCGTAGAAATCCGCAGGCACCTGCTCTGCGCCTACTATTACCAAAAGGTTGAGGCTTTTCCTGAGCTCATCCTCTTTCTCCTGGAGCGGGATGCCGTACATCGTGAGATGCGCTATCCTGTATCCGGACTTCTTGTACTCCTTTGCGGTCTTGAGCGGATTCTTAGAATACTCGGCCGTGAAATCCCCGCCCCAGTTGGAAACGATTTTCTTCACGCTGTCCTCGAAGCCTGAATCGTGCTGGCCCGCGTACACCAGCTTGTCTGCTCCGAACGCCCTTGCCACGAGCGCCACATGGGTAGTTATGCGCTCGTCCCTCGGAAGCCTGTGGCCAAGTCTCAGCACAACCAGCATCACACCAGCCTTTTCACTGCAAACGTCCCGTCCTTTCCCTGCACGAACGAATAGCCCAGTCCGAGGTACTCCTTCTCAGTCTTGTTCCCGCGCTCCCGTATCATTTCCGAAATGTTCCCTTTCCAGTCCGGGCTTATGAGCGCTATCGCGTACTGGAACCCCGCTGCCCGCGCGGCCTTCTCGCGCTCGGCCGTGAGCATCCTCCTTATCCCCCTGCCCTCGTACGCGAGAAGGAGCGCCACGTCCTCGAAATAGAGCGCGTTGGGCTCTGCATTGCTCATCGCGGCCTTTTCCCCGTCGAAGTTGGTGGGCCACGCCAGGCCTGCGCCTACGAGCATCCGCTCCACGTAAGCCCCGTAGCTGAATCCGGATTTTATCACTTCCGCGGCCTGCTGTTCGGTCGCTTCCCACAGGGTTTTCAGCATTATCCTGTGCACGTCTTTCGCGTCCCCGCCTTCAAGTTTCTTTATTTCCACGCTCTCGAAGTCGCTGAGCAGGTCCATTTTCTTGAGGCGCATCGCCTCCGGCTCCTTCTGCTCAACTGTTTTTTCCTTGAATGGCAGGCTCATGCTGATAAATTCCGTGGAAAAGGTTTAAAATGACTAATCAGGAGAACCTCGTGTTGCAGGCCGGGCATCGGAGCATGTAGTAATCCGCCCTATACCCGCATATCGGGCACACGTAGATTGTTTTCTTGGCGCGCGCGAGCTCGGCCGCGAAATCGTACTTGCACTTCACGCACCTTTCCACGTCCAGCTCGTTGAGTTCTTTGCATTTCGGGCATTTCTTCTTGAACATGCTCTTCACGTGCACGCCGCAGTGCGGGCAGCGCTCTACATCTAAAGTTATTTCTTTTCCGCAATTCGGGCATTTGGCCTTCCAGCCCTTTCCGCCGGTTTCCTTGCCAGTTACAAGGTCCATCAAACCCATGGGAACCCCCGCTACTTACCCTTTGGAGACTGGGTTATTGTCGGCTTTGCAGATGCAGCAGGCTGCGCCGAAGGCGTTTCTGCTTGGGGCGGTTGGGGCGGCCTGGATTTTGGTTGGACTAGGTTCACCATGTTTATTTCAAAATCCGGCATGCGCGAAGCAGGTTGCTTGAAAAGCTCTTCGTTGTCCAGCGAGCCGATTCCCATGTGGGCAAGGTAGGAGCGCTTCTTTTCCCTTTCAGACTCGTACTCGTAAGCGAGCCTGGCTGAATCGTAGGCCGCAGACGCCTTGTACAGGGCGCCCACAGGAGCGCTTTGTTCTATGGCAGCGCTTTCTTCTTTGGAAGGCTTGTGCCCGTGCACCAGATTGAAGCCGGCGCGCGTGTAATCCGCACTTTCCGGGTTCGAAACAGGGCCGCTCTTGCCCACTGTCACGGGCGCAAGCGTTTCCCCAGCTGGAGAGGAAAGATTGATTGTAAATGTCTCGGGGGCAGTTACAAATTCAACCGCAGAATTGAACAGTTTCCGGTCTTTCAGCCGTTCTGCAAGTATCGCAACGTCCACGGCGGGCTTGGGTTCAGGTTCGGCTCCCTTAACCGTTTTGGCTTCCTTGACCAAGTTCGCCAGCAAGAACCTGTCCCCGGCATCGTCCCTTTCCAAGCGCCTCCCCCTGGAACCTTCGAAAACAGTGATTTTTTCTGGTTCGAGACGAACCGGGACATCGCCTGATTGCTCTCCTTTATCGGTGTAATTCTCCGTAACTATCGTCCTTGCAAGCGCCTCGGGTTTTGGGAGCTGGCCTCTGGAATTGAGGTTTACCGCGCTGGCCAAGGCGTCGCGATGGGAAGAGTTTTTTAGGTCGTATTGCTCGCCACCAATGTAGATAATTGGAGGTTCTTCTGGTTTAAGGTATTGGATTTCCACTTCGGGCCCAACTACGAGCTTATCTCTTTCATATCTGTAGGATTGGGCGTGGAACTGCGGTGAAATCGAAATTGGTTTTGCTGATTCGCTTTTCGGATCGAGCATCTGCTTGAGAATATCCCCGAAAGTGGGAACTCCCGCAAGCTTGGGCGCAAATAAATCGGTCTTCGGCATTCCGGCAGCTGAAAGCACGCTCTGTATAAGTCCGGAATTCTCGGCCTTCAGTTCCTCAGCGTTCTGCCACTCCGCCTTGCCTTTCGCATCCTGAGGAACGAGGAATTCCAAAATTCCGCCATTATTCCTTATTCTGACTTCCGATTTTTCATCTGGCTTAGAATTATCCAGGGCGATATCTACGGCCATTTCCAATGAAGTGGTCTGGGCAGACTGGTTCACTTTCTGTTCTATCCGCGCAGCAGCGGAGTGTGGAACCGAGTAAGTGATAGTTTCTTCGTGCGCGTCCGAAGCGTGCTTTTCCATATACTTGCGCGCAGCGTCGCGCGCCTCGTCCTTCAGCATTGCCGCAGCCATGTTCGGGGCATTTTCCGCAAGCCATTCCACACTCAAGTAGTTTTGGAGCGCTGCCTTATCTTTCTTCTCATCCCCGTAATTCCACATCCTCTGAGCCATGTGGGCGTTCGCAGAAGTGTAATCCGGTTCGGCATGACGCTCCACTGAAAGTTGTTGGGAGAGATACTGCTCTGGCTCCTTTTGGAGCGGTACGATGTATTGCTGGCTTCCTGACGCCTCGGTAAGTTTTTTGGAAAGCTCTTTCGCACTTTGCGTTGAATACAACACGCTGTCGGCGAGACCGTGGCTCAGTCCATAGAGCGCTGCCTGCAACTTAGAGTCCTCGTCCTTTGTCTGCTTCATGGCCTGATCAATAGCGCCAGTAAGATTTTGGGGGTTTTCCTTTATGCGCTCGTCATAAGTATTGAAGAATTCCTTGCTCCTAGTGCGCATGCCGTCTTCAATTTGTTCTATCCGATTTCCTATCTCGATTTTTGAGAATCCCTGTGTCTTCAATTCCTGCTCTATGGCTGTTTGTTCGTCCTTTGTCAGGCTGGTCCTGAAGAAGGCGCTGAACACGGCAGTTTCGAACTTGGTCCTCTGGGTTTTAGGCAAACGCGCCCCCATTGCAAGCAGATCAACAAAGGTTGTTACGATCTTCTGATTTACGCGGGTTTCGGATATGCTGTGGTTTGCGGCATCGGCCATCATGCGACCGACGGTTTCGGAATCTTTTTCATCCAGTTGCTGAGACATAGATTTTACCAAACCATCTATGACGCTTCTAGCGCCCTCGTTCGGATAAGAATAATCCGCCTTTGCTTGCCCTGCCGTGACAAGCTGCTGAACAAGCGCCTCAGAAGCTTTTTGGAATTCCTGGTAGCTGATGCCGCGGGACTGTAGGAAGGACCTTGATTCCTGCTCGAAAATAATCCTGCTTTGTTCTGCCGGGCTGGCAGTCAATATTTCATCCACGCGCTTCTTTAGCCCGGATGAAACCGCGTCAAGTGCCGGGCTTTCTATTCCAAGGGCTTTCTGGGCTACAGACAACTGTTCGAACTGCCTGATTGTTATGGGCTCCTGCCTCATGAGGCTGAATGAAATCCTGGCAAAATTGGCTTCGGTTTCGTTCAGCTTGGCAGTTGCTATTTTTGACTCCAGTTCGCTCTGTGCAGGTATTTTTTCTGCGACGATGTCTTTTATTATTGAGATGAGGGGCTTGCTCGCTTTGCTACGCACTAAGGAAGCGTTCAAAACCGAACTTTCCAGTCTGAGCTCGGGTTTGATGAGCAGTTCTGGGAGCATGATTTCATTCAGCACAGGAGTGGCTTCCTGCCTCGCCTTCTTGAAGTTCTCTGAGAAAACGTCGAACGCCTGCGCAACCTGACCCAGGTAAAGCCCGTGCTTTTTCGCATACACTGCAGGATCAGCCAGGAAATCCCTGATTTTTTCCGAATCGGCAATTCCGTCTTTGCCAATGAGTTTTGCATCGCGCATTATTTTCTCCGCCTGTGCCTCGTTCATGCTCCGATTGTATATTTTGTTTGCGACCGAAGATGCGAGCATGGTTCCGAATATCGAGCCCACGGCAGTAGTGGCGAACACGCTGCCGAACGCCCTGCCGAAGGAAAGTCCCTGCATGTACGCCCTCTGGTTCAGGAGCTCCTGCGCGACCCGGTAAACATTATCGCTGACCATCCCTGAGCCGCCCTTATTCGTTTGATTATAGCGCATTTGGAGGGCTTCTAAATGGGTGATTGGGTCCTCCCCCGCCTTAATCCTAGCCAGTTGTTCGGAATTTAACTTCTCTGGTGTCTGTTTTGCCTCGATGAGTTTCTGGTTGACGTCTCGGTCTATGCTGTTCACAAGGCGCACTGCTTTTACCGTGTCCTTCATTTCCATCAGGCTGGAGAATCCAGTCAGCGCAGTGATGAACCTGAATATCTGCCTTGAGAAGCTGGCTTGCTCCTGGACACGTATTTTCCCGCCTTTTGCAAGGGACGCGATGTAAGTGGTTCCCCTTGGGCCGGCAAGAGTTATGCTCCTATTACTTTTCAGCCCCAGATTGCCAAGCTCGCTGCGCTGCTTGTCCGAGAGCTTCACGCCTATTGCTCCCAGCTGTTTTTCAATCTCCGTAGTATCCCCATATGCAACGGATTTCTTCCTGGCCGCGTCCATGCTCTGATAGACTATCCCTGCGAGCGAGCTGAGCGCCGCGCCCCGCATTCCCAGGAATCCCAGCATGCCAATCCATCCTGCTCCTGCTCCGGTTCCCATGCCGAACTGACGCGCCATGTTCGGATCCACCCTGAGCTGGGATGCTGCGGAATCCTGGACTTTTGAAACCGGCTTCGCTGGCCCGCCTTGCGCAATCTTCGCGCCTGCGGCGGATATGTCCCCGCCGAAAAGGGTCATCGCGAGTCTGCTGCCCAGGCCGACGCCCTTGGATTCCGCGCTGGGCGCAACAAGGTTCTTTATGTTTCTGAAAGGTGCGGATTCCTGCTTTATTGTCTGCTTCACGAAGCGCACGAAGAAGCCCGGGCCTTTTGCCTGCGTTCCAGCGGCTTGCTTGCCAGCACCTGCGTCCTGTTTTGAGGCGGCCGCGCTGTCTTTTGATTTGGACTTGTCGCCCCCTATTCCGAAACTGGCGATTCTCCCCATCGTCTTGCCGACGCTCATCATCGTCTTGCCTAAGCCGCTAGTCGGACCGGCCATCGGCTTCACTGCGGAACTCCCGACTCTGGTTCCGACTCCGGCCATGGTCTGGGTGCTCACCCTGAACCCAGTCATCATCCCCCTCGGGCTGTACCTGATGTGCCGCCCTACCCTGAGCGGGGAAAGGTCCAGGAACCCGAACGGGTTCCGTCCTGTGTAGTAAAGCGCGGCCATGAGCAGGCCGAAGAGTATGAATATCGGTATACACAGGCTCTGCTGGAGCTGCGCGTACAAGTCCTGCGCATCCGGGGATATGTCTATCTTCTTCAGCGCAGGGAGAAGGTAGTGCCTTTCCATGCTCGCCTCGGGCTGGTTGGGCATGGTTGGTATGGTGTCCACGCTGTAAATCCCGTTGGCGTCCCTGTACGCATCGTCAACTCCAGAAGCGTTGAGGCACATCTCGAAGCCGCACTCCTCGTAGAAACAGCAGTATATGAAAGAGTATTCTTTCCTAGCGTCCTTCCATCCAGAATAGTCTAAATAAGCTACGCCCTGGCCGTCGGTCACTATCTTGGTTAGGTACCTGTCAGTTGAATTCCGTATCCAAACGGCTATTGGCGCTCCAGGGACAGGCTGGCGCGTGCCGGTGCTCGCGTTGTCGAAATACAGCACTGCTTTTATCTTGTTCGCGCCGGACTGCGTGGTGAGGAGTATTGTGCTCGGATCGAAATCGTTCACGTTCTCGCACTCGTCGCAGCCGGACGGGTGGCCGTTCACAATCACGGTGCGGTATCCAGTCCCATCGTAATTCTCGGCAGAATCCAGGGCGAACACGCGGTAGCGGAACTCCCCGTTGCCGAGCTTCACGTTTATACTGCAATATTGGAATGCGCCGGAATTGGTGGGCTCGAAGCTCATGTTGCCCATGAGCTCAGAGCTTGTCTGGTTCCAGACTTCAATTACGCAAGCGGATATGAAAGTGTGCCTGTTGTTGTCGCTTGCGCTCAGGTTGAGTGTGAAGGTGCTGGAATTCACGGTTTCGCCGTCGTAGGGATTGTAAATGCGGCTCTTGGCCTGGGAGCGCTGGCCGAACTCTATAGTGGGAACCGTGCGGTCCACGCAGAAGTAGGCGGGTTTCGAAAGCTTGGAGACTGTGGGTGCCGGCGAATAGGAGCAGTTCACCACGAGCGGGTAGCAGCCTTCGGCGCGCGCGGTGCTTATGCCCCCTATGCCCACGGTCTCGTTCACGCCCAGCGAATCCGAGCCGGAGAGCGGCGGCATCAGGTGGCATGCGTAATTACCTGGAACCTTAGTGAGGATGGAGAACGTTATGAGCTGGTTCGGCTCCTGCGTCGCGGCTACGTATTCCTTGCGGTCGTAGCGCTCCCTTGCGTCCAGAGCCCTTCCGTTCATCGAGTCAGGGCGCACAGTGAAATCCGAGCCCTCGTGCACCGCGAGCGGGTGGGAATCGTTAAGATATTCTCCTGCGGCCACGCTGGGCGGATAGTCGCAGAAACAGTCTCCGTCAAGGTTCTCGCACGTGTCTGAAACTCCGGTGCTGCTTGAGCTGGTCCACGCGTTCCCGCCTTTCGTGCCGCAGCCCAGTATGTTGGTACCCCCGGAGGGAGTTATGCTCGCGGCCATGTCCGTGCTTTCGTTGTCCACGAAAACCCTGCAGTCGTTGAAACGGTTGTCGTAAAAAGACGAATGGGAGCAGTTGAATAGCGACATGCACGTTCCTGCCATGGAGAAGTTGTTGCTCCACAAATCCGAGTCCGGGCAATCGAAAAGCTGGACTGCTCCGTCCCAGAAGTTCTCCATCACCGTGTTCCTGCTCACCACGAGGCGCGGGGAGTAGGAGGCGAATATGCCTGCCGCAAGGATGTTTTCAGGCTCGAACTCCGGGTTGCCGTATTTTGGCGGAAAATAATCGAAATTTATTATCCTGTTTTTGTTTATCGTGGCGTCTTGGGAGTTGTTGAGCAGAATCCCAATGTCAACGCTGGAGATGTTGTTGAAGCTTACACCCAGGTTGGAGGAATCGGAGCCTGCGATCGCTATCCACGCGCGGTCGATGACATTGGAGGTTACTTCGCTCTGGGAAGAGAGGTTGAGGAGCACGCTTATGTTCGAGATGTTCATTATGGAGTTCGAGCGCACGTAGACTTTCGAGCGGAAGGCGCTGATGCCTGCTTTGCTCAGCCCCACCTCACTGCTGGAGATGGTGCTGGTTCCTGAATCCGTGAGGTTCACGGCTATTTCGCTGTTGTTGTAAAGCGCTGACGAATCCACCGTGAGCTGGGACTGCTCGGCGTAAATCCCTACTACGCTCTTCGTTATGGTGCTTCCGTTTACCATGCTGCCCCCGGAATCCAGCAGAACTAGCGAATGCTGCGGAAAGACAGGGGAAAGCATGGACATATGGTCGGTAACGGTTGTTCTCATCATTTTGAAGCCCGGGGAGTTGTTCACTAAAACCCCCAGGGAGCTGTGGTTCACCAGGGTGTCGTTAAGGTCGAAATCCGCGGAATCCTGTATGCGCACGTTTATTGCAGGCACGTTCGCAACCGTGGAGGATGAAAGCGAGGATTGCGGCGAATCAACAGCAACAAATCCCTCCGTGGAGCCGTTCAGCCACGCGCCGGAAACGCTGGTTTTTAGTGAATTGTTAAGCAAGATCGTATAGCAGATGCCCGGCCCTGTCGGCATCGGAATCCTGACTTTGGAAATTGCTCCTTCCTGGGAATCCGCCGAATATATGCCAGAGCTAAAAGGCTGAGTGCTGCAAGGCACCCCTGAGATATTGGTGTTGATTACGAAAAACTTATTTGAAGATATGATTGAAAAGCCGAAATCCGCGGAGCTCGCATTTGAATCGGAAATTCCGCAATTTTCGCAACTGTACAAAAGGCCGAACGCGGACGGCGCTTCCGTGTATTGCAGGTTAAAAATTTTGGAACCCGAGATATGGACATTCTCGGAATCTTCCGTAACAAAGCCGTAAGCGCTTTGGGAGATGCTGCTTGCTGAAACCGAAACGCCTTTGGAGGATCGGATGTTCAGCCCTGAAAAAATATTGAGCGAGAGGTTGCAGGATGACATTGCAATTCCATCATAGTTAAGGACGTAAACTCCGGTTTCCTCATTGGAATAGAAGCTTGAGCGGGCTATTTCCGCGTCCGAGCCAGAACCTGACAGACGCAGGCCCTCCTTGTTTTCATAAAATTGTGAGTCGTATATTTTTAGGCTCGACATGCCGTTTATGTCTGCACCGGCAAAGGTGCTATGGAAGAACGATGAACGGGATATCGTAAGGCCGCTGAGGTCGCCAGAAAACGTCGAAAGGCCGTACCTGAAACCGGACACGCTGCAGTTCTCAACGGTGACCCCTGAGCCTCGGACAAATATGCCGTAGCCGCACGAGCCGGAGCAGGCAATTTGTTTGTTGTTGCAGTTCAATGTCAAATCAGTGGCGTTTATTTCAAGGCAGGTTCCGCTGTCTGCAGACAAACTGTTGGCCAGCGTGCACGTCCTTCCGCTGCTTGAAGATTCTATCTTTCCGCAGGAAGTGAGCGGAACGTCGAAGTGGTTGGAGCTGCTATAGCCCATTATATTCTGCCCTCCGGAATCGGTGTAATTGCACACCACCTCCCATTCGTGGCGGCACGGCCCTATATTGCTGTAGTTGAACGTGCAATTCTGGCTCACGTTGCACACCTGATATGCAGATATCACCGTTCCGTCCAGGGTTAGGTTGCATGTAACGTTGGTGGCCCCTGGAAAATCCATGGGGGTCCAGTTGAACGCCACGTCAGCGCCCTGCGCAGGGCTGCCAGGGGTTGTGAATGTCCTGGCCACGTATGCCGAGTGGGAAAACGCGCAAAGCAGTATGAGCAAGAGCAATATTTTCTTTATGTCATCACCCGGTCTTGCATTCTATAAGGTAATCCTTTATCGGGAGCTGGACGCCGCAGAACTCGCCGCTGTCTTTGTTGAGCCCGCAGTCCAGAGACTCATTCCCGGATTTCGGGAAGCGCACAGGTGTCACGGTCATGCCCTCCCCGACGCTCTTGCTGTAAGTGTAATTGTAGATCTGGCTGGTCTGTGGGTCCACATAGCTCAGGCAGCATCTTTGCTCCTTGGGCATGCTCGCGATTATGTCCCCGTAGAGCTGGTCGAGCTCATTTATCTGGAACAGGGCGGTGCTGGTGCTGTCGTCCGGGTATGTGTAGGTGCAGCTGAGTTTCGCGTCGCCGTAGTTTGCGCAAGGCGTGCACGGCTCAACCGCGGTGTTGAACTGGCATCTGTAGCCGTCGTGGGAAGCTGCGCCCGCGGGAAGCGTGCATTCCACTCCGTTCTCGCAGGCCGGGTCGCACTGGCCGAATTGGATTTCAGTGTCCGTGCACTTGACGCACTTCGCCTCGTCGCTGGTGCTCGCGACCGTTGCTATCTCGTTTACCAGCGTCTTCCTCTTTATCGGATTGAGGTAGATGTTTATGGCTTTCTGGATTGCGCAGAACTTTTCATCCTTGAACGTGGGCGGCCTGCCGGAAGAGCCGGCCATGGGGGTTACGAGAGATTCGTTGTCGTTCCTGAACCATTTCTTGTAAAAGAGCGCGAACTGCCCGCTGTTCACCAAGTCGGTTTGGTTGCCCAGCAGGTATTTCATCGCACTTAGGGTATCGTTGTACGCTTCCCAGCCATTGGCACTGTCGTCTATAACGAAGTTGTACGGGAAGCTTGGCTTCCCGAAATTGGCGAGCATGTTCCTGCTAGTCTCTGTGGAGGCGTCCAGTATGGCCTTTTCCCTGTCCGCGCCAGCGGCATCGTTGGCCCTGAAATCGTACACTATGACGTCTACGTAATATCCGGCCGGGACGCTGGTTGCAGAGCAGGAGTACGGGCTGTTGCATCCGAGCGCCTTCGCGAGCTTGGTCACGTTCGCGTTTTGGGAATACACTGCTGCAAGGCAGTTCGGGCAGTTCCCCTGCTCCTTGAGCATGATGGAGCGGTTCCTGAGCACGAGCTGGTCCATGTCGTCCGTGCCTATTATGACTATGGATGCGCTGTTGCCTATCGCGCGGCCGAGGAAATGGTAGTAGCCGGTCCAGTTGCAGGTCATATGCTTAACGTTGTAGGACCACCATCCCAGTTCAACGGCCTGCTCTCCTTCAGTCCCTTCTGGCGGGTCCGCGTAAGAATCGCCCCCGGGCGAGCCGAACTCGCCCATGTCGTAATTGCTTTCTGCCCCTGACGCGGTTATTGGGGAGGGGCATTTGATTTTCTCGTCGTATTTGCGCGGGTTCCTGTTGGTGGCGCAGTCGGTTTCCTCATCCTCGAAGAAAGGAGATGCGTCAGGGACATAGTAGAAATAGTTCCCGAGAAGGATGTTCCTGATGGAGCTTTCCATGTCATCCACATAGGGCTCTATGTCCTGGGCGCGTATGCGGCAGTTGTGGTAAGTCTCGTAGGTGCCTGACTGGGCTTCCGCATAACCCAGGGTTCCGTTCACGTACCAGACCACTGGTATAACTCCTGCTTTGTGGTAGTTGTCCACCCGGTTCCTGAGCAGTGCCAGGTTCTCCATGTAATCATTTACCTTCTTTCCGCAGAGCTCGCAGCCGCCCATGTCGTCCATCACTCCCACTGCTACTCCCTGCATGTCGTTGCACGTGGTCGCAGGGCAGTTGAAGACATAGGGGAGCGTCTGCCCTGTGGAAGGAATGACGCGCTGGTATTTCTTGAAATAGTAATCCAGGTCTATCCCAACCATGGTGGCGAGGGTGCATGAGTCGCACCAGCCGTATGTGTTGTCCAGCTTCAGGAAGCTGTCTATCGCGAGGCCGAAAACCCCATCATCGGGCTTGCACGCCCCTAAATCCGAGATGTTTATTTTCTGCCCGCCTTCGCCGGCCGCCACATTGTACCCGGGATGGCAGGAGCGGTAGAGGAACGTCTGGGTGAAATTGTCCTCGTTCATGTACGCTTCCCCTATCGCGTTGCCGTGTTCGCTCTTGTTCGTGAAAAACAAGATGGGGTCCGCGTCCTTTACCGTGCCGTCCGCGGAGGTGTACGTGGCGCGCTCGACGCCCCACGTGTCGTTCACCATGTAGGGCTCGCAGTAAACTGCGTTTCCAGGCCTGGCCCTCATTCCAACTTCGTAGCAGAGGCAGTTTTTTAGGCCGTTGCTGCTGTCTACGCAGAAGGAGCGCTCGTAGCCTGAATCTTCTTTCATGCACAGCCCGGAAAGGCAGTCCCCGGAACTGCTGCACTCGAAGTCCATCATTTCAGTGGAATCCATGCTGGAGGCATCCGCAAGATAGGCTTCGAGAAGGTTTTCCTTGTAGAACCTGTTGGCTGGCATCACGTAAGAGGTAGCGAACTGACCTGTGCCCTCGGTGAACGTGGTCATCACGTACTGGCCGCTGGGCGCAGGTGCGAAATCCAGGTTTCCATCCTGGCTGCATACTGAGCGGTTGTTGAGCGTGCACGGGTCGAAGCGCCTCGGGTCTCCGGAAAAGTCCAGGCGGAAGCCGTCGTACGAGTAGGAGAAGGTGCCTGACTGGGCGCCACTGGCACTGCACTGCCCCGGAAGCTGGATTGCACCGCCTGTTGTCGAGGCTGAACCAAGGCTGCAGGCGCCGCCGCTGAAGCCAGCAGTGAGCGTCAGCGAACCCGGCTCGAAATGACCTGGAAGGACTTCCAATTCGTGCCATTCGCCGTGCTGGAAGTCCCCGGAAGTAGTGGACGGCCCCTTGCCGCCGATAAACGAGGGGTTGCTTGCCTGGCAGTTGTCGTGCCACCATTTTTCATCCAGCGGCGTGTCGCCGGTGTTGAACGCGGTATCCGTAACGAGGAGATGCGCCCCGTCAGCTTTGTAATCGACCATTATGTATATCAGTTCATCTGTGCAGAGCTGGCCGTTCCCGCTTCCGCTCACGTGCGTCTGTGTGTAGGATGCGCCCGCGCCAGCACTAAGGTTCAGATAGTTCATGTACCTGTCTCTTATGCTGCACATAGCATCCTCGGCTGCCCCCGGCAGGTCAGGCACGAAGCCGCACCACCTGTCGCTTAGAGGGAAATAGTACCTTCCCTCTTCAAAATCGGAAATGCTTTCCCCGATTCCGAACCTGTATGAGTTTACGAATATCCCGCTCCCCTTCTTGAGTTTCTTCATGGTCTTGTTGTCTAAAGTGTAGAAGTTGCACATCGCGTTATATAGATTAATAGTGTACGAAGAGCCGAGGTTCTGGTACATGGGGTTCTTCGCGGGCTCTGGAAGGAAGGAGTGCTGGGGCGAGTATTTTATGTTCCCGCACAGCATGGTCTTGCAATCCGTATCAATGCCCATCTCGCTGCGCTCGGTGCAAATCGGAACCGAGTAATTGTAACTCTGGTCCGGCGCGCTCTCGTTCACCGCGTTTATGAAGCAATAGCCGATGTTGTTGCACGGGTGCGAAGTGTTCGAGGGGGAATAGTTGCTGCAGTCCAGCACGCTGTATCCTGAAGTGGTGTATTTGATGTATATTGTTTCGTTGCGCCCAGGGGTGGAATTCGCGAGCGTGCAGAACCGCGTCGTGCATTTCAGCCCGTTCGAGAGCGTGTTCCCGTTGCACAATTCCTCAGACCCTGAGGAATCAGGAGGGTCGTCAGGGCCTGGCTGTGTGTAGAGGTTGCACGTGCCCTGGAGCGCGTCCGCGAGCTTGCAGCACGGGCCGTTCATGTTCGGCGTGAAACAGCCCAGGAGCAGGAGCAGGGCGAAAGCCGAAACTGCGAGCGCAATCCTTCCCATGGTCATATCACTCTCGATGCAAGCCTGTAAATCTCCTGGCTCTCCCCTCCGAACAACGTCGTTAGATAGCGCACGAATATCAGCGTTATGCTTAAAATCACTATTGGCTGGAGTATGAGGCCGTAATAGAGCTTGGACAGTTCCGCGGCGCCCTCGTTTATGCTCACTGCACCGAAAAAGTCCGAGCCGGTCTGGGTCTGGGGCGCCATGGTAATTATGGATACCGCGCCGCTGAAGGTGGGCCACGGGAAAGTGATTGCCGAGGGGTCGGAAAGGTCCACGTACATGCCCGGCACCTTGATGAAGCTCGGGTCGGTTATCACGAACAGGAACGGGAAGATTATGTAGAAGCCCAGGGCTAGCGCTATGAAGAACGCGCCTATGCCCCGCGTGAACGGTATCGCGCGCAGCACTATCCCTATGGGGAGGAACATTGTGAGCATGTTCGCTGAGATGTAATGTATCGCTCCTATATAGGCGTTCAGCGCTATCAGGAGGAGCACGGATATGTGCGCCAGCATGCGGTAGCTTTCAATCTGGGTATAAAGCTGCGAGATTTGGGTCTGCCAGATGTAGGCGCCCTGCATGTATATCGGTATCCCGAAAAGGCCCCACATGAGCCCGAATTTCTTGAACGGGTCGCGGGCTGAGAAATATATGCGCTCGTAGAGCATGGTCATGTAGGTCGCTTTCTCGGTGAGCTTGCATTCCACGAAGTCGAACGGATTGACTCCGCTGGAAAGCTCTATCTTGCCGTACATGTCGCAGCTCACGCTGGCTCCGCTGAAATAGAGCAGCATGACCTGGAAAATGCCGTTCAGTATCACGAGCACCATCACCGCGAGGAGCGCGGTGAAGAGCGCGTCGTAGAGGTGGCTCTTCGTGCTCCGCTTGAGCTCCTCCACGTTGAACGCGTAGGCCAGCATGTACACGAGCCCGTAGAAGAAAATCACCACCATCATGGACAGCACTACCATGGTGCCCCAGCCGCCCATCCAGTCCACGAACTCGGTGCCTGAAAACCCGGTTATCACACCGCCAAGGCCGGTTTCTGGACTAGGGTAATAAGACATAATCACACCATTTGGGTAAGCCTGCTCAAATCTATTTCCTCTCCCATCAGGCGCCCCACATACGCTGCCGCTGCAGCGGCTCCGAGAAGCGCCATCGTTGGGAGAAGCACAGAGTAGAAGAAAGCTTTCATCGAGATTCCTGCAGCGAACGCCATGTCGCCTGGCTGCACTTCAGGGCCGTTGTAGCCGCCTCCGCTGAATGCGTTCGCGGAAACCTTGAGGCTGCTCTCCAGGTGCGGGGCAGGTATATTGATTAGGTCAGGGTCCGTGGAGCCCACGGTCGCGTAGAGCACTGCAAGGATTGACGGATACACTACGTAGAGCGCGAAGAGCACTGCCAGAAGTATCGAGCCGAAGCCGCGCATGAACGGGAGCGAGCGCGTCACTATGGCTATGGGGAACATGAACAGGAACAGCCCGCTTCCCACATACTTGAGGAAGAATATGTGCATGAACGCCGAGAAGAATGAGAGCGTCGCGGAATTCATCAGGAGCATGAAGCCCGAAGACATGTAGGAAGCGCCGGCCTGGGGGGACGTGGACGCTCCTGTGCCGCCTATGGAAAGGAAGCACCAGAGCGGGCATTTCCATGTCGAGTAAACCTCTTCTATATTTATCGCGCCCAAGTAGTACCTGTTCTCCAGTATGGCGACGTGCGAGAGCTTCGCGGCCCTGAGCAGGTACGCCTCCGCGCCTTCATAAACTGACGCAGAGGAGGTGGAAGCGGCGCCCACTATGGAGGCCATGTCAGCAACCGTGAACAGGCAGAACGAGTTGAGCAGCACTATCATTATGAATATGAACGCTGCGGACATCACGAGCTGCACTGCCTCGGTCCTTGACCATACTGAAAGTTTGGGGTCGCTCAGCGCCTGGGAAGCAGCGAACACCAGCCCTATAATCATCGCGGCAAGTATTCCTGCTAAAAGCGAAACCGGGTAGATGTTCTCGTTGAGCACAGTGTAGAAGTCCTGGGAGCAGAAGAAGCCCGAGCCGCCTGGCTGGCCTGAGCTGCTGACCTCGAAAACCACTTCCCGCTGCATCATGC
Source organism: Candidatus Micrarchaeia archaeon (assembly GCA_041650355.1). Lineage (NCBI taxonomy): Archaea > Nanobdellati > Microcaldota > Candidatus Micrarchaeia > Candidatus Micrarchaeia archaeon. Next base: position 36,397 of record JBAZLI010000001.1, read on the forward strand.
CGCCTGCAGCGCTGAACGCGTAAACGTGCAGGGTGTGCGTTCCATCGGAAGGGTCCAGCGTAATCGGCCCGCCGCATTCCACGTCTGTTTCAGGGCCGCTGTTGAGCTTCCACGAGCAGCGCACCGCCCCGCTTACATCGTAGTCCACGTGCACCGGCGTTGAAGTTACGTTCTGTCCTGAGACCGGGCTGTTTATTGTGAGCGCGAGGGGAGCCGCAGTGTCCACAACGAAAGAGACGCTCGCGCTTGCTGTGTTGCCTGCGCTATCCCTTGCTGAAACGGTCACTGTGTGGGGAAGCGAGGAAAGCGAGCCGAGCGTAATGTTCATGCAGCTGGGAAGAGGAATTGGCCCCCCTGAATCGAGCGCATAGCTGCACGAGGCGTTCTCGGAAATCGAATATTGGAGCGGTATTGAAGATTGATAATACGTCTTGCCCTCAGGGCTGGCTATGCTGATTGCCGGCGGAACGCTGTCCACCGTGAAATTGACCGTAACGTTCACTATGGTGGTGCCGTTGGTCGCGTAAACCGCGAGCGCGTGCCTGCCTTCTGCGAGGGACGCGAGGGTGGCGTTCCAGCAATTCGGAAGGTTAACGCTCGCTCCCCCGTCCAGGGTGTACCAGCAGGAGCTCGCGAGCTTCACAGTGTAGTTCAGCCTCGCTGCAGTGACGTTGTAAACTTTCTGGACAGGGCTCTGCACCTGGAGCGAGAGTGCGTTGCTGGTTATCTGGAATGTAACGTTCACTATTGCTGAATGGCAGTTTTGGTCCCTTGCATGCACCTTTACGGTGTGGTTGCCCACACCCAAGCCAGTTGGGGTAGCATTCGAGCAGTTAGCCAAACTTTTGTAAGGGCCGTTGTCCACGGCGTATTCGCATATATTGAATCCCGCGGCAGTGTAGTTGAGCTCGATGGGGGTAAACGGAGGATATACACCGGCTTCGAGCGGGCTCTGTATGGTGAGGTTCGGGTCAGGATACGTGTTTATGCCTGCGAGCCACATGGAATACGGGGTTGGTGATGAATAAGAAGTTGCGCCTGCCGCCACGTAGCTGGTGTCGGACAGCGGAATCACCGCGGAGATGCTGTTCACGCCCCTGAACGTCTCGTTAGCGGTCATGTTCCCTTCCGAATCCAGTTTTGAAATCATAGCCCCGGTCCCGCTGCAGCCTGCTCCTTGCCCGCCTAGCACATAGCCGCCGTCCGGGATCTGCGTGATTGAGTTGGCCCGCGTGGCAGAAGAAAATTCATATGCTTTCTCCCAAACCACGTCGCCGTTGCCGGCTGTTTTTACAATGTATATTCCTAGATACTTGTCGCCGGCGAGCACGAATCCGCCTGGAATTGAAATCAGGGAATTGCCGTATTCCCACCCGTCGCTTTCGCCATAGGTCCTGTTCCAAAGGTGCGTGCCGGCAAGGTCGGTCCTTATGAGCCAGAAGTCAGAATTGAAGGAACCTGGAGGAGTGATGTCCCCGAGCACGGCGTAGCCGTCGGGAAGCGCGACAATTTCCCTGGCCAGGTCGCTTTGGCTCCCTCCGAACGTTTTGCTCCAGTCCACCGCGTGGCTGCTTTCGTCAACTTTGAAGAGCAAAACGTCACTGTAGAATGCCGGGGCCGTGTATCCAACAGCCACGTAGCCGCCCGGGCCGGCCACGACTGAAATTGCTGCCTGTCCCCCTGCGCCGCCGTAAGTGACGTTCCACAAGTGGTTGCCGTTCCGGTCAAGAGCGATTATCCACGCGTCACTGCCCACGGCGCCGAAAGATTCCGTGGAGCCGGCCACCACGTAGCCGCCGGGAGTTTCTATTATGCCGTTTCCCTGGTCTATTCCTGAGCCGCCGAACGTCTTCTGCCAAACGAGGTTGCCGCTCAGGTCTGTCTTTACCACGTAAATGTCCGACGGCGCGCTGTAGTCGCTCGGGCTGGTGCTTCCGGCCAGCAGGTAAGCGTCTGATGTTTTTATCATGGTTGAAAGCGAAGATGCACCTGAACCCGGGAACGTCCTGTTCCACTCCACGCCGAAAATGGCGAACGAGGATGAGGAGAGCAGGGCCGCGGCTAGCAGGAGCACGAATGCCTTTCCGCCTGCAAACTCCGTTGTCATCATATCAGCCTGCCCAAAGCGTGAACGTCCACCTCTGCCCCCGCGATGGAGGAAAGGTACCTTATGGAAATGACCGCGACCGCGAGCGAAACCACCACGCACAGCGTGGCGTCCATTATCGCGTAGTACAGGAGCGGGCGTATTATGGCGTCGCGGTTTTGTATCGCGCCCTGGAACGTCGCTATGGCCGCGTTCTCGTTGCCTGTCCCCTGGATCGCGTAGTGATCGCACGATTGGACGTTTATGGGCGAGGGGTCCGAGACTGGAACGCTCGGGTCCGCAATTATGCCGTGAAGGTAGCTGTAAGTTATGGGCATCACGACGTAAAACGCGAGCCCCACCGCCATCAGGAGCCCGCCTGCGCCCCGCGTGTACTTGAACGTGCGCATGAAGAGGCCGAGCGGGAAGAAGAGCGTGAATATGTACGTCTCGGCGAAATCCATCAGGAACATCATGCCCTGGAGCTCTGCGAGCGCGGTCGCGGTGAGCTGGAAGCCCAGTGAAAGCGCCGGGCCAAGCATCCTGAATCCCGAGCAGGAGCTGACGCCGAAGCCCGCGGCAGAGAAGCTGCACCATATGGACTTGCTCCCTTCCTTCCCGAGTTCCATCGCGGCTTTTCCGAGTATGCCGTTTATATCGGTTATCTTGTCTATCGTGGCGCCCACGTCCGCAGTGGCGCTTATGTGCGCGCCCTGCACGATGGGCTGCACCACTGCTATGAATCCGGCCACCATGACCGCGGTGATCATCACCTGGAACAGTTCCTCTTTTGCAAGGAATTTCAATTCGTTGGATTCAATGCCATAGCCTACTGCGAACAATATGCCGAGCGCAGCGACCGACGCGAGTATCGCCACTATGCTGAGGTCCTGCCACGCAGACTGGGCAAAGGCAAGCGGAACCAGCAGGAGCGCGAGCATCAGTTTTTTCATTCACAGCACCTTCGCGTAGCCCGGAATTTCGAAGTCCCCTCCGAATATGGGCGAGAATCCCCTGATGAACATGAGCGTGACCGCGATGTTGATGAGCGGCAGCAAATAGGCCGGAAGGAGCATCCGGCTCACGTTCTTTATGTCCTCCCTCCCGAACATGCCTTCGCTGGATTTTTTCGCGAATTCGGCAGCGGTGAGGAGCGCGGGCTTGAGGAACGTCCCGGTAGTGCAGTCTTCGGCGCAGCTGAGCGCCACGTAGGGCTTGAAGAAGCAGTAGTCCTTGGGAACGTCCAGGCAGGAATTGCACCTCGCGCTAGGCTTGGAGCAGTTGCGCCCGTAGCACTGGCACGTGTGCGTGTTGTTGTTCCAGAACCTGTCGCTCGGGTGGTTGAGGCACGTACCCGCGGTGTTCGAGGAGCACTCGTAGTGCCGCACCACCTGCAGGTCGGTCCCAGTCACCACTTCCTCGTTGTCAGGGCTTTCGTCCACGCTCGGCTGCTGGGAAACCGTGACGTTGCCTCCGCTCGTGGTCGCGTAAAAATTCGCGCAGTCGCTCACCCCTTCCACGAAAATGCAGCACTCCGGACCCGAGCACTCACAGTCCGGCATCTCGGGAACTATGTAGGCGCAGGATTCCGCAGGGTCCATGTCGGCCTTGCAGTTCATCGTTGCCTGCGAGTAATCGTTCGTGTAGGTTGCCCCGGTCGTAGGGTCGGTAAGGCTGGATTGGGTGCAGCTTTCTGGCCTTCCGGAAATGTCGCTCACCACCTGGCCCTGCGCGTCGAGCGTCTGTCTCAGAAGCGCAATCCGGCAGTTGAACGGCGCGGAAACCGGGCTGGAATAGCTGAAACCCGGCTCGAAGCAGGACGTGCAGTCCGCGTTGAGCGGCGCAATCACCTTGCAGTCGTCGGGGCAGATAGGGGTATTGTCTGCATTAAGGCAAACGTCCGAAGACCCGCCCGCTATTGCCACTTCCCGGACTATTTTGCACCCACGGGGCATTTCCATGCACGCGAGCTCGACTTTCGCGTTGGAGCATTCATAGATTGAGTAGGGATATGGAAGTTCCCTGCAATAGTCCGGGCAATAGTAGTCCCCGAACTCGTTGTTGTGCCCGTTCCGGGCATGGGTGGAATTTATTTCAATGGAGATGTTCTCGCACGAGCCTGCGTTCCCGTACGAAAAGCGCGAGCCGTTCTCCAATCCTTCCAGGATGGCGCGGCGCTCAGATTCGGATATTGTGCTCCCGGAAGGCTTGTTATCCTCTATTATCTCGGTTATATTGTAATATCCGGTACTTTGGTCCGAAATGGAATACGCAATCGGCGCCTCCATCCCGCATTCCTTCGGGCAGTCCGGGTTCGGCATCGCGAAAAGCCGGTCGCCGTAAACGGCAACATTGAGCGTTATCATGTTCCACAGGTACATCATCGGGAAGACGAACATTATGCCCAGCGCGACAGCCATGAGCATGCCGCCGGCGCGCCTGGTGAGGAAGAAGCCGCGCCCCACTATCCCTATCAGCAGGAGCACCGGCCCGACCAAGTAAGCAACCTTGTTCACGAAGAACTGCTGCACCCCGAGCGCGTATATTATCGAGCCGAACATCTCTATTTCCTGGTTGTAGCGCTCCACGTCCAGTATGAGGAAGCCGTTGTTCGCCCAGCTTATGTAGCCCCAGAGGCAGGGCGGAATCAGGAGCGTGCCGCAGGAAAACGTCTGCCTTTCCGATGCTGTGGAGCCTGCGCTCACGCTCGCGGTGAAAGCTGAACGCGAGCTTTCCTGGGAAAGGTTGATGAGGCCGTCTAAGTAGACATTGGAGACCTTTATCAGGCAGAATTCAGAAGAGTCGCACTGCACCGGGCTTCCGGGCGACCTGTTCACCTCGTCCGCGACCGCCATGTCCACGAAAACCAGGCATCCTATTGTGGCTAGCACTATCACCACAGTCACTATCGTCTGGGCCCACTCCACGTTCGCCCATGCCTTGAGGTCGGGAAGGTTGAGCGGGTCTGCAATCATGCGCGCGAACCCCACGAGGAACACCATTATCAGCGCTAATGTTACCGAAAGCTCCTTCCACTGGTTGAGAATCCCGGTGGAGTAGAAGGGCGAGCCTGCTTCCACAGCGCCCAGGCCCTGCTCGGTCTCCTTCACGACTTCGCTCACGTTGGATGCAGCGGCAAACGCGGAGCCTGCCAGAACGGCAAACAGCAGGAGCAATAGTATCCTTCTCATCCGAGCACCTTCAGCGCCTTGTTCACAGAGGTCATGAACGCGATGAATATTATTATGGTTATGTTGGGCAGCAGGAACGCCTGGGGGTAGAGCCTTGCGACAGCGAGCAGGTTCGCAGGGGAGTCGCACGCGAGCGCCTGGTTCGGGCCGCCCGTGGTTTCTGCTTCCCCGCCCCAGATGGAAACCGGGTCTGCTATCACGTCTTTGTACCTGTCGCAGTCCTGCGGGGTGAACGTGTACTGGTACATTATCGCGTTCAGCGCCACGAACACCGGTATTATCAGGTAAATCCCCACGGAGAACGCGATGAGCATGTTCCCTATCTGGCGTGTGGGCGCGAAGAAGCGGAGCACGAACGCGCCGGGCAGGAGAAGCCCGAGGATTGCGGAGGTGTTCACACCCTCCGGGCCCTCCGTCTTGTAGCCCACGAAGTAGCGCATGAATATGTCCTGCGTGTATATGCTCACGTAGGCGGGTATCACGAACATGTTGTTCACGTTGTCTATGAACGCGGCTTGGGAGCGCATGTACGCCTTGGGCGCGAACGTGGTCCCGGAAAGAAGGCCGTAATAGCTCACGTAACCCGAGGCCTTGAGCTGCAGGTCTATGTTGGCTTTCGTGTATGTGTTGATTATCTCCTTCGCGTCGGATTCCATCAGGCGCATGTAGCACACGGAAACGGACTGCACGTCCGTGCTTTCCCCGTAGCACGGGTCGTTGAGCGAGCCTTTGTTTATGTTCTCGTAGGCGAAGTTGAACGCGCTCCCGACGAGCGCGCAGCTCACGCTCATTATCATTCCGAACAGGACGAGTATCGCTATTGAAACGCCCAGATGGAAAAATTCATCCTTCACGAGCAGGATGTACTCCTGCCTGTTCAGGGCGTAGGCAACCATGTATATGAGCGCGAGCGCCGCGATGGTTGTGAATATTATGAGCGCAATCAAGCCCCCTGCACCGTCGTCTATCATCCTGCGCACTGAATCGGCTGCGCACTGACCTGCGCCTACTTCAAGGGTTGGGGCTGCGCTGGCGAGGGCGATGAAAAGCAGGAGCAGGAGCGCGGATTTTCTCATATCAATCTCTCCAGGCCCGCTATGGCCAGCTCCCCGCCAAGGGCTGATGAAAGGCTCCTTGCAACGAGGATTGTGAATCCGCCCACGAACACCGCTTCCATTATGGGGAGCGCGGACGCGCTGCTCACCGGTATTATCAAATGGTTCATTACTATGTCGTGTATCGCGCCCGCGTCTGCCCCTATCGCGCTCTGCATCCGCTGGGAAGCCGAAACCATCGCAGCCGAGGATACGAGCATGAGCGCCATCTGGGTGAAATTGTAGAACTGGTACGAGATTCCCCACCAGCACCACCCTGCTATGGGCGCGAGGCAATGCCACAGGCCGGTCAGCAGACAGCACGCGAGGCAGAGCGGGATGCATATTATTGCCCACCAGCCCCATTCGCTCAAAGATGTGAACACTCTTATGAAATCGTTGGTGCACAAGCCCACGAGGAAAGATGGGAGGTGGAGGGAAACTTTCCCCAGGTCCTCGGCGGTTATCATCGAGTGCTGAACATCCACGTTGTCGTGAATTTCCGCAGCTAGCGCCATCGCGAACGGGTACGCGAATATTCCTGCTATCGCGAGGCCGAGCAGGGTCCCGCCTATCTTCCTGGTGAAAGGTATGAAACGGAGCGCGAAGCCTATGGGCAGTATCGCGGTGATGGATATGCTGAACAGGAAGCGCATGAAAAGAATCATCGCCTCGTAGACCAGGATTCCTGTGGAGATGTTGGACGCGAGCACAGAAAGGGACTGCATGAGCCCG
>JBAZLI010000002.1 GCA_041650355.1 Candidatus Micrarchaeia archaeon
CGGCAAGATCCGGCGTTCCGGCGCTTCCGTTGCCACTGCTGCCCCCTACTCCGGTTCCGTTTCCAGCCCCGGTTCCGCCCGAGGTTCCTGCAGAGCCGTTGCCAGTGCCTCCACTGCCGCTGCCCCCTGCTCCGGCCGCAGTTCCATTGCCTGGCCCGCTCGCCGGCGTGGTGCATCCAAGCATGAGCAATCCCATCGCGAGGAGCACAACTATCAGGTATTTTCTCATTCGTTTCACCTCCTGCATCTTAGTTTCATGAAATCTTTATATATCCTATATATCCTGCTGATATCCTGCGATTACAATTTGCTCTGCTGCTTCCTGCTCTTCGCCTCGTCCACTGCCGCGAGCCAGGAATCCCCTATCTTCATCAGGTAATTGCCGAAGGTCCTGCTCATGTGCACCACCATCGGCCTGAACTTGCGCCTGCTCTCCTGCGCGACCACGGTCTCGCGCTCCACCTTTATCATGCCCACCCTGCGGAGGCGCGGGAGCACGCGGTTGTAGAACGTGGCCTTGGATATCCCGTTGTTCTTCACGTATGCGGACATGTCGTCCCCTCCGAGCACGAGCTTCTCGGAAAGCAGTCTGAGGAAACCGACAGCGATGTCGTGGTACTTCGGCTGGTGCTTTTTCGAGAACACGAAGTTCGCGACTTCCTCCAGGTTCCACAGGTTCCGCGCGAGATTCTCCTCCTTGTCCTGGAAGTTCCTTATCTCGGGGCTGTTGTGCGCGGGAAGGTAGAGCGTGTCTTCTGACGGAACGCCCCTGCTGGCTATCGCGGACTTGCGCCCGCCCTCAGTCCCTTCCATAAAAAACCCTTCAGCCGAATATTCCGCCGAACCCCTCGGTCGCGCTGTCCTCCTCCTTCTCCACGAGCGCGGCGATCCTTTTTTCCACGTCCTCATTGGCCCTTGCGGCCAAGCCCTTTATCTTCTCCTCGGCTTTCTTGAGGAACGCCTCGTCGGCCGAGAGGAACAGGTAGAATTTCGCCTTGTCCTCCCCTATCACCGCACCCTCCTTGGTCTTGTAGCCGTTCCGCGCGAAGCTGTCCGGGGCATACGGCTCGGCTTCGAGCAGCTTGGTCAGCTCGCCTTTTTTCGCAATTTCGCATTCGTAAACGCGCTTCATTGTTTCACCTTAGTTTTTTGCATCCCACGATGCAGTCATATAAATACCGAAATCCTTTTATTCTGATTACAGCATAGCCAATAAAAACAGCCGATGGAAAACCGGAAAACCAGATAAAAGACTGAAAGACGCTCGAAACGGGGTGAAAATATGTGCGGATGCGGATGCTGCGGAGCCAAGGGCGAATCCAAGAAAAAATCAGGCAAGAAGAAATAACTCCCTTCTTTATAAATTTTTTTACTCATCATTAATTAACTGCTGATTCAGCACTGCGACCGTAGTCTAGAGCATGCCTGTCCTAAGGCGTGCGGACAATGGTAGGATACGAGATTGCCAATCTCGCGACCCGGGTTCAAACCCCGGCGGTCGCATTCCCGCACCCTGCCTCTTTTTCGGGCGGCCGGGCGCAGGCCTCCTTGGGGGAGTGAGCCAACCTGGTAGCGGTTTTTGTGATTTTCGGATGGCAAATCCCGCCGGCATGCTGTCAGCTTTGGGAGCTGGTTATCCCGGTTCAAATCCGGGCTCCCCCACCATTACCCCGTACTCACAGGTCGCGTTCATGAAAATCAGGATAGCCGGAGCCGGTCCGGCGGGAAGCGTTGCCGCACTTTCAGCCTCTATGAAAGGCCATTCCGTGGAAGTGTTCGAGGAGCACGGCTCAGCGGGCTATCCGCAGCACTGCTCGGGGCTCGTGTCCAGGGAAGGGCTTGAATCCCTTTCGGACATGTTGGATTACAAACCCTTCGCAGTGAATCATATAAGCACCGCGCTCTTCGATTTCGCAGGGGAGGAATTCGAGATACGGAGGAAATCAGCGGCCGCGATTGTCATAAACCGCGCCGAATTCGACAGCGCGCTCGCCTCAGAGGCGGAAAGCGAAGGCGTCCGGTTCATGTATTCGAGAACCTTCTCCCCGGAAAGGGACTCGGCAGGCGTCGATGCGATAATAGGTGCGGACGGAGCGCTCTCGCGCACCGCGCTGCACTTCGGGTTCCCGAAAATCCGGACATTCGCATTCACGCTCAAGGCCGTTGCGAAAATGAGGTGCGAGGAAGCTTCGAAAGTAACGCTTTTTTACGACAACCGCCTTTTTCCCGGATTTTTCGGATGGCTAATTCCGCACGGCGAAAACGAGGCAGAGATAGGGGCGGGCACCACAGAGCCGGCATGCCTCAGGGGCGCGTGGGAAGCGATAGTGAAAAAGACCGGCGCGCCCGGCCCCGGGAAGCCGGCAGGGAAAATAATCCCGCTCGAACGCAGGGCCCGCATCGCAGGGGCGTTCGGAGGCGCGAACGTGCTGCTCGCAGGGGACGCCGCAGGGCAGGTCAAATCCTCATCTGGCGGCGGCGTGGTTTTCGGTTCTGCCGGGGCAAGGCTCGCCGGCGCGCTTGCAGGCAACCCGGCAATGTACGAGAAAATTTTCGCTGAGCAGAACAGCGCAGACATGGCGGCACACGCTTTCCTCAGGTCCTTCTTCGCGGCCCAGCCCGGAATTTCCCTGCGCATGATGTCCAGAATCTCGAATTTCATCGGCCTGAACCGGCTCTTCGCGTCGCGCGGGAGCATGGACCGGCCCACCCGCGTCTTCTCGGGCGGCAGGGATTAAGGTATTTTAACCTTCGCGGCCATTTATTCTGTGATAATGAGGGATAAGAATGGAGAAAAAACAGGCGCGCAAGCTCGGGGAGATAATCCCTGTGAAGAAGGAGGAGTACATACCCGGCGGGCAGACGCGCCGCGAACCGCTAAGGTCCAGATAACCGTTTCCTGAATTTCGCGAGCTTCCAGCCCATGCTGCGCAGTTCGCTTCTCAGTATTTTCACTTCCCTGTCCTTCATCATATCAAAGTGGCGCTGGCTCCTGGTTTTCCTGAGTTCTTCTTCCAGCCCGGCGATTCTCTTTTCATGCGCGTCGAGCGCCTTGCGCAGGTTCACGTTCTCCTCTGCAAGGCGGTTTATCTCCCCGTTTTCCTTATCCTTTTTCGCCTCCCGAGGATTCTGGTGCGCATGCCTCCTTTCAGGTTTGCGCTCGAGGCGCAGCATGGCGTTGTTGAGCGAAAAGCCCTGTATCACCAGGTGCTTTAGCGTATCCCTGTCGTGCGCTGTTTCCAGGAGCTCTATCTGCCTCAGCCGGTTCGCGTACGCGCGGTAGCATTTGACCGCCGCTGCGGTTGCGTCCCGCTCGTGCAGGTTTTGTGCTGACGGAGCGATTTCCCTCTTCTCCTCCTCCAGCATGCTCCTCTGGGGCGTGAAAGTGCGGACGTTGAACCGCGCGGCTATTTTCTGCACGAAAGCGGGTGCCGGGTTCACGTCGCTGGCGACCAGGCTCGGCACGCCCAGCCTGCTCACTTCCTCGACTATGCGGTCTGCATCCGCTTCCTTCATGGTCCCGCTCGCAACCAGGTTTCCGCGCAAATCCAGCGCAGCGAACGCGGTCTTTATGCCAGGGTCCACGCCTATGATGAGATGTATGCTCCCACCTAAATGGTCTTTTCCTGCTTCAGGAAGACGTGCCTGCCTATGCCCATATTTTCATCCACGTTCACTCCGGAGCCTATCCAGCAGTCGTTTCCTATTGTTTTTCCAGGCATCACGCAGCTGAGCACCCCGAACTTGACGTTGTCGCCTACAACGCAGCCCATCTTCTTCCTTCCGGTGTCCACTCCGCCTGCATCGGTGATGACACTAACGTTGCCTTCGTCGAACCTGTAATTGGCCGTCTGGGTTCCTGAGCCGAAATTCACGTTCTCCCCTATCACGCTGTCCCCTATGTACGCGAGGTGCTTGGCCTTCACCCCGTCGAAGAGCACGCTGTTCTTGATCGTGGTGCTCTCGCCTATCTCGCAATTCTGGCCTATGGAATTGTTTCCGCGCAGGTAGGAGTGGGGCCCTATCCTGGTCCCGGAGCCGATGTAGTGCATCCCGTTGTCAATGTAGCTGTCCGTTAGTTCGGCGCCCTCCTCCATTATCAATTTGCCTTTCACCGTGCAGTTCTCGACCTTGCCTGCTTTCGCCTCCATCTTCGAGAGCAGGTAATCCTGGGCCTCGAACAGCTCCCAGGGGTACGCGACGTCCATCCAGAAGCCCTGCACTTCCACGCATTTCGCGCCAACGAGCGCGTCCGTAATCTCGTATTCTCCGCGCAAGCTCGGGGTTATCTTCTCCAGCCCGTTGAACACGTCGCGGTCCATCACGTAAACCGAAGTGTTCACCAGGTTGCCCTTCGGGTTGTCTGATTTCTCTTCTATAGAGTCCACGAGCCCGTTCTTCACCTGCAGGACCCCGTAGCGCTCTGGTCTCTCCACCCTTTTCGCAGCCACGGTTATCCATTTGTCGTGGACTTCCATCACGCTTTTCATCACTGCGGATTCGGTGACGATGTCCCCTGCAACCACCAGGAACCGGTCCGAATCCGCTTCCTTTCCCTTGGCGGAAAGCAGGGCAGCCCCGGTGCCGTACTGCTCGCCCTGCTCCACGAACTCCAGTTTCATGCCGGGGTCGTTCCGCCCGAAATAATCCATTATCATCTCCTTCCGGTATTTCACCACTATGAGCGCTTCGGAAATTCCGGCTTTTTTCACTTCCATGAGCACGTGCCACAGGAGCGGCCTTCCGGCTGCATAAACCATGGCCTTTGGCCGCGTGTAGGTGAGCGGATGCATCCGCTTCCCTTCCCCTCCTGCAAGAATTATCGCTTTCATAAAATCCACCAATAGTCTCGTCTGTTCGAATCTTTTTAAAACATGCTAAATGTTAGAATGCCCGTCCCTGTATCTCGATTCAGGAACCTATGGCCCCCTTTATCGCATCCCTGGCCTTTGCAGCCATCTCCTCCAGCCTTTTCCTTTCCGAGAACTCCGCAGTAAGGCGTATGATGTGCTCTGTGCCGCTGGGCCGCACCAGGACAAACCCATCGTCAAAATCCTCACGCAAGCCGTCAATCGTATTCCGTTTCCCGCCCAGCGAAAGGCCCTTCATTATTTTTTCCATCGCCGCCTTCCGGTCAGCGCACTTGAATTTCTCGCGCACAATAGGGTATGTTTTGTATTTTTTCTTCAGCTTCGCGAGGCTCCCCTGCTCGGAGAAAATTTCAAGGAATTTAGCGGCCGCCATCATCCCGTCCGGAGTGTTCACTCCGCCCCTGAATACGTACTCGCCGGCAGGCTCTCCGCCGAAAACAGCTTTTTGTTTTTCCATCTCCACGCTCACGTTGGTGCTTCCCACGGCGACCTGCACGCTCTTCCCCCCGTTTTTTTCAATAGTTTCCTTCACGAGAAGAGATGCTTCCACGGTGTTGACCACAACGCCCTTGTGGCGCACGAGTTCGTGCTCTATCGCCATAGCGAACTGCGCGTCCAGCCCGAGCATTTCCCCGTTCTCGTCCAGAATTATGGCCCTGTCCGCGTCCCCGTCGTGCCCTATCCCAATCTGCGCCCCGCACGCCCTCACCATCTTCCCGAGTTCGGAAAGGTTCTCGGCGTTCGGCTCGGAAGGCCGGTAAAAGCCCAGGCCTGCGGAGTTCATGCTGATTACTGTGCACCCGAGTTCCGAAAGCAGGCGCGGCGCAATCGCGCTCCCCACTCCGTTGCAGTCCAGCACGACCTTTATTTTCGCCTTTTTTATCCTCTCCGCGTCCACCATTCCTTTTACAAGCTCAATATGTTCGCGTATCGCGCCATCGCATTCCCTTACCTTTCCGACTTCGTCCCATTTCGCGAGCTCCATCCCATTTCCGTATTTTTTCTCCACTTCCTCTTCCTCGTTTTTGGAAATCTCGTGGCCATCCCGGTACAATTTCAATCCGTTATATTCGCTCGGATTGTGGCTCGCCGTTATCATCATCCCAGGAATTTTCCTGGCTTGCGTGAAAAACGCAAGAGTGGGGGTCGGAACGCATCCCAAATCAATAGCGTTTGCGCCCCTGGAAACTATTCCGCTTATCGCCGCGTGCCTCAGCAGTTCGCTGGTCTCCCTCAAATCAGAGGCGACCGCGACCTCGCCTTTGGCGGAAGCGAAAGAACTAGCTATCCCCATCGCGAGATGAGGGGTTATTATCGTCCCGTAATGGTCCCTTATGCCTGATGTGCCGAAGAGCATGATCCGGTTTTCTGTTTGATGGTTTTAAAACTCTCTCATTCGGGGAATGGGAACTTATTTAAACATTGGTAATGCAATTTACTCTTGCACTTATGAGGTTAGCGAGGCTGTTCTTATGTACCACTTAATGAGCGTAGAGGAGAAAATCCGCATCCCGGCGAGCATGCTGGCAATGGACATAACCGACGCGACCAAGAAGGTCCTCAGGGAAAACTATGAAAGGAGGATATTCAAGGGAGTCGGTCTGGTGCTCAGCGTGGACGACGTAGAGATAATAGGCAACGGAGTGGTGGTCCCGGGAGACCAGCACATCTACTACAACGCGAAGTTCAACGCGCTCGTTTTCAACACCGCTGTGAACGAAGTGTTCGAGGCTGAAGTGAAGGAGATAGTGGAGTTCGGGGCGTTCGCGACCGTCGGGCCTCTCGACGGCCTGCTCCACGTTTCCCAGGTCGCGGGGGAAAAGTTCTATTACGACAAGAAGACGAAAACGCTTTCCTCAAGGGGGAAGAAGAGCATAAAGAAAGGGGACACGCTTTTGCTCAAGATTTCCACCCTCAGCATGAAATCCTCCTCGAGCGACACGAAAATCGGGCTCACCATGAGGAGCGACGGGCTTGGCAAGCTGGATTGGATGGACGATGAGAAGAAGAAAGTGAAGAAGGAGAAGAAGGAAAAGCAGAAAGAGTGATTTTTATGCATGCATGCAGGAACTGCAGGATGATTCTGGTGGAGGAAAAGACATGCCCGAACTGCCAGGGCACTGATTTGAGCGAGAAGTTCACGGGGGAAGTGATTGTGCTCGACCCGGAAAAGAGCGAGATCGCGAAGCTCGCGCTTGTCACCGCAGCCGGAAGGTTCGCCCTCAAGGTTAAGTGATACTTGAAGGTAAATATGTGAAAAATACGACGACACATATTTAAACCGAACCCTACATTTATTCTCCTTATGTTGTTCCGGAAAAATCCCAGAGCCGGAACGAACTTAATGAACTGTTTGTGAAACGCGGGTGTTTGATGATGGGTGGCTCGAGGGGAAGAGAAAAACTTTTGACTTGCGAAAGCTGCCGGCGCCAGGTCCCAAGGGGCAAAGCCGTCGAATTCGAGAAACGCAGTGTTTTCAGCACGGACATGCGGAGCGGGACATACAACAACGTTTCCACGGTAAGCAACATAGTGGTTTACTATTGCATAAGCTGCGCGAAGCACAGGAAGATTTTTGAAATCAAGAAGAGGCAGATGCAGAGGAGAAACGAAAGGCGATTCTGATGAACCGGCCTATCGAACTCGAAGGCAAGAAGTACACTGCCTTGGAGAGCGAACTGGGGAATCTGAGGCTCATCGTGATAAAAGCCAAGCGCGGATACATCGCCTGCAGCTACATAGACAAGGACACTGCGGAAAAGGTCGGCGACATAGCCGGCTTCGTTTCCGGAGTGAAATGCGTTGACGACATGCTGAAGGCGAAGCTCAGGAACACGACCACCTGGGCCGAGGACGCAGGGCTGCGCGAGGGGATGAGCGTGAAAAAAGCGCTTGAAATCCTCGACACCGGAGAAATTTGATTCCGCTTCCTTAATTTTTTCGGGGTTCCCCAATCTTTTACTCATCCGAGTTTGTATATAATTTGTCGATTGTTGCTTTGCCCTATTTTATCCTTCTCGCAGCAATGAATAGCGCGAGCAGGGACGCGAGAATCAGCGGAGTCGTGCTGCAGAAGTTTATCGTGTAGTCCCTCGGGGTCGCTTTTTGCACGCACTCCGCCCTGTACGCCTCAACCGCGCCCGTCCAGTCCCCCACCATGCTGGTGTCCTCTATGTTGTTGCATATTTCAGGATTTTTCAGCGCCTCCGCGATGTTCGCGTAGCACGTGTTCCTCTCGCTTTGCGAGAAAGCGTTGGAGCCCGGAGTTATCATGCCGCAGTATTGCACCGCGCTCCCTGCGTCCCCGCGCACCGCGAAGCCAATCGCGACTTCGTGGTAGCACGAATCCTTCTCCGCGCCCCAGTAGCTTTCGGTTATGCCCCCGCACTCATCTGGGCTTTTGGTCTGGAGGCAGCCGGCCAGAGCCAGGAAGAGCAGTAAGCAGAACGCTGCCGCAACAAGCAATTTCCCTACCATTCCACTGCCCCAAGAATCCATCTTTTTGAATCGCGCTTGACCATAATCCTGTAAATTTTCTTTGCCGCCGCGGTTTTTAACTTTTTCGGGGAGAGCCACTCTTCAGCATACGGGTTCCCCTCGTCAAGGTACTCCTTTGCCTGGAAATACATCTCCAGCAGGTCCGCGTCCTTAGCAATATCCCGTATCTTCTTGTCCCTGGTTTCGAACTCAGGCCCGAGCGCCCCCATAGCTTCCCTGATTGCGAGCGCCCCGTCCAGCTTCGCGTACTTTTTCGCGAGCCTGTGCAGGTCGCCGATGCGCGCCTCGTGCGCGTCGTGCATCAACGCCAGCGCCATCGCTTCCCTTGCCTTCCCAATCCCGAGCCCCTCCCTGCGCGCAAGGATGTACGCGAGCGCCGCGGCCCTGAACGAGTGCTCCGCGACGCTTTCGCAATCCGTTATCCCCACGGTGAGCCAGCCGCTCCTCCTGGTCCTCTTGAGGTTTCCGAGCTGGAAAATGAAATCAGCGTCATCCATCATTGCCACCGAGGCCGAGCTTCGTGCCCAGAAGCCCAATCATGTCCTTCGCGTCGTAGCCTAGCTTTATGAGCGTGGTGTGGCCCCGCATCCCCTTGCCGCTCAGCGTGAGCGTGACCAGCCCGAGGGTTTCCAGGTCCGACAGGTATTCCTTGTACCAGCGCGAGCTCCTCGCCCGCTTCCCTGCGCTGCGCGCGACCTTCTCGTACTCCTCGTAGACTTCTCCGGAGATGAGGAAGCCGCTCTCGTTCTCGAACTCCAGCTTCGAGTATTTGCTTCCGCCGAGGGTGAGCCTCGCGATTGCGTAGAGCACCAGCTGGTGGTTTTCCGGGAGCGTGTTTATCGTCTCCCCGGCGAGGTCTATGTCCACCTTCTTCCTCGCCCCTTCCACCTCCACGTCCGTGATTTTCTCCCTGTTGCCGTACTCGGCTATTTCCGCGGCCTTCTCGAAAAGCTTGAGCGCGTACCTCGCGTCCCCGGTCTCCTGGGCCGCTATCGCGGACGCGAGGTTCACCGCGGAATCGTCGAAGCACCCGGGGTTTATCCCGAGCTCGGCCCTCTGCTTCAGTATCTGCTGGAGCTGCACCGCGGTGTATGGCGCGAAAATCATCTCGTTCTCGTACAGGCTGCTCTTGCTCCTGGGGTCCAGCTCGTTCTTGAAGCTCAGCTTGTTCGAGATTCCTATGAGCGTTATGCCCCCTCCTTTCGCCTCGTCGTTGGAGCGCGTGAGCGTGTACACCAGCTCATCCAAATCCTTCACCATGTCCACTTCGTCCAGCACCACGACCAGCTGTACTCCGCGGCCCATCACCTCTATTGTCTTTTCGTAAAGGTAAGGGAGCCCGAAGCCGCTTTTTTCAAGCTCCGGGACGAATTGCTTGAGTATCTTCTGCATTATCCTGTACCTGGAATTGTATATCCTGCAGTTTATGTAGCCCAGCGAGGCCTTCCCGGGGTTTTTGCATATCCCTTCCATCACGCGCTTCACGCTGCACGTCTTTCCGGTCCCGGGCTTCCCGTATATGAAAAGGTTCTTGGGTTTCTGCCCCGCGGTTGCGGGGAGCACGGTGCGCCTTATCTCCTCCATCTCCCTGTTCCTGAACGGCAGGTCCTCCGGCACGTAGTGCGGCGAAAGCACGCTCCGGTTCCTGAATATGCGCTCCCTGAGTTCGTTCATCCTACCATTCCTTGCAAATGAAAAATGCAGGATTGCTAATTGGCCGGATATATTTTATAACCTTGCCCGCGCCGCCCTGAAAACGAGAGGTTTATGCAAAGATTTATTAATTACACATACCTATCTATCCTCGCAAATGCTTTTAGGTGATCAGATGGGAATACTGGACAAAATCTTAGGCGGCAAAAGCGAGCAGCCCGAAGCTGCGAACATCGGGGACATGCTGGAGATGGAGGGAGACGTTGTTAACCCTCCGGCGGACTTTTACGTTAAAAGGGTCGATTTGAGGAACGACGGCGACGCAGACTTGGTCGTGAAGGAGCTGGCCGAAAGGAACATCATAATCCTGAACGTGCTTCCGCTTGCGAAGCAGCCGAACAGGCTCAAGGCCCTGATCGGGAAGCTCAAGTCCTACACCGGAAAGGTGAACGGCGACATAGCGCTTTTGAACCCGGAGACGATTCTGCTCACTCCGGGCAAGGTGAAGATTGTAAAATCAAAGCCGAAAATAAAGCCCTAGTTTTTTCAATTCTTTCCTCTTCCTGCTTTTCTTGTTTTTCCAGCCCAGCTTCAGCCAGGCGTGGTTCATGGAGTCCTGGCCCCGACCTTCCTCCTATTTTTTTGCCAATTCAAGCAGGCTCTGTATAATCAGCCTCGTGCCGGTCCCGAGAGCTCCTTTCTCTACGAGCGGATGCTTCCCAGCTACGTAGTCCACCCCTGCAATGTCCAGGTGCGCCCATTTGGTTTCCCCTACGAACTCCTTCAGGAACGCGGCCGCGGTTATGCTGCTTCCTTCCCCGGTTTCGCTGGCCTGGTTCCTGAGGTCCGCGAAATCCCCCTTGACCATCTCCGAGTACTCTTTCCACACAGGAAACTCCCACACTCTTTCGTAAGTCCTGTTCCCGGCGTCCCGTATGGTTGCCGCAAGCTTCGCGTCGTTGGAAAACAGCCCTATCGCATGCCTTCCCAGGCAGGTGACTATGGCTCCGGTGAGGGTTGCAACATCTATTATCGCAGCCGGCTTTCTCTCGGCCGCATATGCGAGCGCATCCGCGAGTATGAGGCGCCCTTCGGCATCCGTGTTTAGTATCTCCACGGTTTTTCCGTTGTACATTTTCACTATGTCCCCGGGCCTGCCCGCGCTTCCAGAGGGCATGTTCTCCGCGAGCGGCACCACTCCAAGGATGCGCACAGGAAGCTTGAGCTCGGCCGCCGCCTTAAGCACGCCGAGCACTATGCACGCCCCGCTCTTGTCGTATTTCATGTCATGCATGTTCCTCGCGGGCTTGAGCGAAATCCCGCCAGAATCGAACGTGATTCCCTTTCCCACTATGGAGTATAGCGGCGCGCTTTTCGCCCCTTCGTACTCAACAGCAACGAGCATGGGCTCGCTCGCGCTCCCCATCCCGACCGCGAGTATCCCATTCATCCCCTTCTTCTGCAGTTCGCTTTTTCCCAAAACCTCCACTTTCATCCCGTGCTGCTTCGCGAGCCTTTTCGCCTCCTCTGCGAAAGCAGCGGGGTTGAGCGTGTTCCCTGGATTCTCGTCAAGCTCGCGCGCGAAATTCTGGGCCTCGCCCATTATTCTTCCAATGAAGATGCCCTCTGCGATTTCCTTCTCGCTCTTTCCGCAAACCACCAGCTCAGGTTCCACCCGCGCCTTCTCCTCCTCCGCGTCCTTTGTTTTGTATTTGTCCATGCGGCAGGAAGCTATGAGCGCCCCCTCGCAGACTGCCTGCGCCAGCTCGGCCTCGCGTTTCCAGCTCCCGGTCTTGGAGGTTTCAGGCAGCGCAATCTCGATTTTCGCGTATTTCCCTGCCTGCGCGAACCGGTAAGCGTTCGCGGCCCCCCTCCTAAGCCATTCGAGATTGAATTCGCTCTTTTTCCCCAGCCCGAAAACAAGGGCGGTCTTTTCCCCCTCGTGCATCCAGGCGCTCTGGAGGAGCTTCCCTGCGAAAGCCTTTGCCTTGCACATCTTCTCGTATCTGGCTTTGGCCCCGGGCGCCATCTCAACCTTCAAATCGTCTTCGAAAGCAAAACCGACTCCGAACACGCTGTAATTTGCCAAATCCGACTTTCCTGAGGATATTTTCATAAAATCCACCATTCTAGCGATATTCTAATGTGCTTATAGCGCCGCAAACTTAAAAAATTGGCGTTGGAACCGTGCATGCCCTTCGTCGAACCTCCACGGGAAGAATTATAAACTATGTATCTGAGAGTAAGAAATCCTCAATAACGGTGGTTTATCATGGCAAGGAGAAAGAAAAGTGCAAAAAAACCAGCGGGCAGATCCGTGAAAGCAAGGAAGCCTTCGTTTTCTGCGGCCGGGAAATCATACGTGCGGAGCACTCCAGCCGCAGTCGCGCCTTCAGACGACATTTCCTCGTTCGCGCTGTTCCTCCTGCTCGCGGTGGGCACGGTCGCAATCGCGTTCATGCTCTACTACAAGTGATGCGCGCGCCCAGTCGTGAGGCTTGGTTAAAAAACCTCGCGTCCAATTGGCTAAATCCAGTAATTCGTTTTACCCCTTATTTTCCGAACCCGAACCGACTATACGCGTATGCCCATAACTATCACGCTTTCCGCCGCGTCTGCCTGGATTCGGTTCAAAAATGAGAATTATCGGGCCTACGTTTTCGGTTTTTTCCAGGCGTTCGAACGATCGAACGGAAGATTTATAGGGTGTGTCTTCCTTTACCTTGTGCATGTTAGTCATGAAATTGGTGGTACGATGCCCATGAAAAAAAACAAAGCCAAGCCGAAAAAGAATGAAATTGCGAGCAATGAAGCGCCTTCGAATCCTCATGAGCCAAGCAGTTTTAGGTTGGAAACATCCACCTTTATCCTGTTCCTGTTCGCCGTGAACACTATATTGCTCTTTTCAGTGACATCGCCGGCGGAGCTTACTTACGATTCGGAAACTATTTATGATGTGGGTAGCGATTATGATACACGTAGCAATACTAATTCACAGGTGCAGCCGCAGACAGGCGAAGGGCTTGTTCCTAAAGGGGTGCCGCCTTCCGTGAGCATAACGTCCCCTGCCAATAACCAGGCATACTTCAATCCGGTTTCTCTTGCCTATTCTATAGGGAATTCCCCTACCTCTTGCTATTACAAGCTGGACAATAGCGTAAACCACCAGCTCCAGTATTGTGCCGGAGGCAGTATAAGCCTGAGTACGCTCAGCCCTGGTGCGCACAGCGTCTCTGTGTATGCGTCAAACAAATACGGAACAGGATTAAGGACCGTTAATTTCTATGTTAATGGCACCGGATAATCCATTTTATCCAGCCATTTCCTCTTCCATCTCCATTTTCTCGTTCCCCAAGCCGGCTCTCCATTTTATAATCATTCTTTTCTAGATAAAATCGATGTTGCGTCTCACATTCCTAGGAACAAGCGCTTCTATTCCCACTGTGGAAAGGAGCCTGCCAGCCATATCTCTTAGGGGAAAGGAGCACTACCTTTGGGACTGCGGGGAAGGCGCGCAAAGGCAGATGATGCGATACAGGGTTGGTTTTGGCAGCATCAAGGCAATCTTCATATCCCATTTGCATCTGGACCATTTCCTTGGGATATACGGGCTGATAGAAACCCTGCGATTATCGTCCTCATCAGTCCAGCAGCTGAAGATATTCGCGCCAAAGCGCTTTGAGGAGCTCTTGATAAACAAATGGGATTTCCTAGAAGTGCAGGAGATCAAGCCAGGCCTGCTCCTGAAGGATTCTGAGGCCTCGATTTCAGCTTTCCGCGTCGTTCATTCCAAAGAAAGCTTCGGCTTCATTTACGCCGAGCACGAGAAGATCAAATTCCATGAGGCAAAAGCGCATGGCCTTGGGCTGAGAGGAGCAATGTTCAAGGAGATTCAGGAAAAAGGACATGTGAAAATCGGGGGGAAGAAGATCCTGCTCGAAGACGTATCCTGGAAGAAGCCGGGCCTCAAAGTCGTATATTCAGGGGACTGTGTTTCATGCAAAAGCACGATTAATGCCGCTAAAGGAGCTGATCTGCTCATACATGAAGCCACCTTCGGAAGCGGGTTCGAGAAAGAGGCAATAGAGCGGAACCATAGCACAGCCAAGCAGGCCGCGCAGCTTGCCAAGGAAGCAGGCGCCAAAAAGCTCATTCTCACTCATCTGAGCGGGCGCTACAAAGATGCAAAATCACTCCTGGATGAAGCCCAAAAAATATTTCCAAACACTTCTATTGCAGAAGACGGATTGAACATCGAATTGAGATAGGTGGAGCTATGCAGGAAGCGCGGTTCTATAAAAAGAATCCGGACAAATCCGCCAATTGTTTCCTATGCAATCGCCTATGCAGGATTCCAGAAACCGGAAAGGGATTCTGCGGGGTGCGCAAGAACGTGAACGGGACGCTCTACTCGCTGAATTACGGGAAAGCTATAGCAGTTGCGATGGACCCGATTGAGAAAAAGCCGTTCTACCATTTCATGCCCGGCTCGCGGGCGCTTTCATTCGCCACAGTCGGATGCAATTTCAGGTGCCTCTATTGCCAGAACTGGGACATAAGCCAGCAGAGGGACAGCATTGCCGGCGAAGACATCCCTCCGGAGAAAATGGTAAAGCTGGCCGAGCGCGAGAACGCGGACGGAATTGCGTACACTTACACCGAGCCCACAATATTCATGGAATACGCATTGGATACTGCGAGGCTTGCAAAACCCAAGGGACTGTACAATGTTTTCGTAACGAACGGATACATGAGCGCCGAAGCGGTAAAGAAGATGAAGCCGCTCATAGACGCTTCGCGCATCGATTTGAAAGGCTTCAACCAGAAGATTTACACCGAAGTTGTGGGGAACGCGAGGCTCGAGGCGGTGCTGGAAAGCATAAAATCCCTGCACAAAATAATGCACGTCGAGATAATCAACCTCGTGATTCCTGGCATGAACGACAGCGGAGATGAGCTGCGGGCGCTTTCCAAGTGGATTCATGACTTGGACAAGAACATACCGTTGCATTTCATAGGGTTTTACCCTTCGTACAAGATGATGAATGTTCCTTCAACGCCGCTGGAAACCCTGAGAACAGCGAGGAAGCTGGCGCTCGAGGAAGGATTGCGCTACGTTTACACCGGGAACAGGAGCGACCCCGGGAGCGAGAGCACGTTCTGCTACAACTGCAGGGCATTGCTCGTAAGGAGATTCGGATTCGCGGCATCGGAAATTCGGATTGCGAAAGGCGGCAAATGCCCGGATTGCGGCAAAAAGCAGTATTTCGTAACGGATTTAAAGAAATACAGGCAAAGGAAGAAAGGATAGATGAATTCCGAGTGGGAAGCCTCAGCGATGGCGCGAACAGCGTGATAAGATGAACATTTTCAAGAATTTGGACTCCTCGCAAATCCAATCCGTGTTCAGGAACGAGTCCGTGTTTTCCCCGGATTACATGCCAGCGGAAATCCTGCACAGGGAAATTGAGATACGGGAAGCAGCGCTCAACCTCGCGCCCATAATGAAGCAGAAGCGCGCGTCGAGCATGGTTTTCTTCGGCCCCCCTGGGACGGGAAAAACCACGGTAGCAAGGCACATACTCGCGCAGCTCAAGGAAGCCACCGGGCGGGCCAGGGGTGTTTACATAAACTGCTGGGAGCAGGGCTACAGATATGCGATACTCGGCGAACTGCTCGCCGCATTCGATTACCCTGTTTCGAGAAGGGGCAGGAGCGCGGATGAGTTGCTCTCCTATGCCGTGGAGATGCTGAAAAAGGACGGGAAAACCCCGCTGGTGGTGCTCGACGAAGTGGACATGCTCCCTGTAGAGGAGAGGGACGGCATCCTCTACGATCTGCTCAGGATGAAGGAGAATTTCGGGATAGACGCGGCCGTGATAGCGCTGGTGAACAAGGAAATCTTCGTCTCGAAGCTCGACAGGAGGATAAGGAGCTCCCTTCTCCAATCCGTAATCACGTTCAACCCGTACTCGCCGAAGCAGCTCAGGGACATACTTTACGAGCGCGCGAAACTCGGATTCGTTCCGGGCGCCTGCGAGGAGGATGCGATAGGGCTGTGCGTGGGCTTCGCGGCAAGGAACGGCGGAGATGCGCGGCTGGGCATAAACGCGCTCTGGCTCGCAGGCAAGGAAGCCGACAAGGAAGGTTCCGGCAGGGTGCTTCCGGCCCACGCGGAAAAGGTGAAAGCCGCGGCGCAGGAGCTCATGCGGAAAGAAGCCGAGCAGAATCTCTCCTCGGAGGAGAAGAAGGTGCTCGAGGAAATAAGGAAGGCCGGCCGCATACAGAGCGGGGAGCTTTATTCAAGGCTCAAGCTCAACGAGCGCTCGGTCCGCAACTACCTGTCCAAGCTCGAGGAACTCGGCTTCGTGGAGACTGTGGAGATACGCTCGAAGGACGGGAACACGCGCATCCTAATGCCCGTAAAGCGATGAGGTTAAATTTCTTGGGTTAGAGTGTTGCCTATGGCAGGAATCTACATAAAGCCTTCAGGAAAAGCGTATTATTTCTTTTTCTCGGCAGCGTTCGCGGTCCTGTGCGCCCTGGCGTTCCTTCTTTCAGGGCAGCTCCAGTTCGACCCTCTGCTCCCTGCCGCGGCGCTCGCGGCGTCGCTTGCGATAGCGTGCGCGATAACCTACTCCTATTTCCAATATTTCTACATACATGTAGAAGATGAGATCGTGACCGTGCGCGAGGGCGCGGTTTCCAGCAAGATGGTCGTGATACCGTTCAGCAAGATAAGCGGCGTGGAGAGCAGGAGGAACCCGCTGGACTCGCTTTTCGGGCTTGGGACGCTGGTGATAGACACCATCGGCTCCGCAGGAGTGGAGGTGGAGTTCAGGAACGTGCCCCAGGAAAGCGTCGATTCCTTCATGGACATTTTCCGCAGGCACAAGGACGCAGGAGCCGCACGCCCGGGAAGCCCGCAAAAAGGCGAGGCGAAGCCAGAGCGCGACACGTGGTGATTTTTCTGGAGCCGGTCAGAATAGACGAAAAAAAGGCAGAGCTGCTTTTCCGCAGGCAGGGCATGGGAGTAGAGATCAGCGGGAAGATTGAAATCCACCCGCTGGAAGCGGTTTACCTCATGGAACGCGGAAAGCTCGAACTCGAGAACGAAACCATCCAGTCCCTGATGGAAAAGGCGAAGAAGGAAGACCCGCTCGCAGAAGAGAAATACGCGGTTTTCAGGCACATGAGGAAAAGCGGCTACATAGCGCGGCTCCCATTCACCAGCGAGCCCTGGATTCGCATCTATCGGAAGGGCTTCAGGCCAGGGGAGGATCGCACACAGTGGCTCCTCAAGGTGGTCAAGCACGGATGGAAACCCGGGCTGGAAGAGATTCTTTCTGACGTGAAAAGGGCCGCGGAAGTGAGAAAAGAGCTGGTTTACGCTGTTGTTGAAAAGGAAAAACCCATGTTCCTTAAAATCGGAAGGACCGCTTTCGACTGAACTTCCGCGCTGAATTAATGGATGATTGGTATTAGTGGCTCTAATTGAGCACTCTGGTTTCGAGGCTCTCAAGCACTTCCAGCTGGCCCTTCTCCTCGAGCCCGTTGTCCCTGCTCCATGAAGCGTATTCCTTTTTCATGGCTTCCATGGACAGCGCGAGCCCGTAGGTTATGTCTTCCCTGTACGCCACTCCTGCCTTGACCATCGCCTTCAGGTTGCCCAGGAAGCCATCGACTCTCTTGCCGGTAGCCACCTTCGCGAGCGGGGCCATGTTTCCAAGCACCACTTTCTTCCTGGTCACTATGACGTCTGAAATGCTGAAGTTCCTGAGCGCGTAGCCCTGCCTGTAGAGCTTAAGGAGCTCGTCTATTACGAGATCCGTGAATCTCCTCTTCTCCCCCTCGCTCATCCTCTCCAGCGAGAAATTCTTCAGGCCGGTGCGCGGGTCCATGGACCATGCGTCCTCCTCCAGTTTCGATATCGTGTAGAAATTGCCCTGCACAGTCTTCAGGAAACCCACCACCTCGAGCACGGACGCCTTTATTTTGCCCGTGGTCTTCATGAGCTCCTTCGCTATGCTCTCGCTGGTCTTCCGTATTATGTAGGTCGTGCTGTCAACCCTGAAATACCCGACTTCCTCGCCGTCCTTTATCCTTATCTTGTGGACCTTGTCGAGGTTGCTGTCCTTCCTGCAGGTAGCCATGGAAATGCGTATCTCCTCGCCGCCCAGCACGCTCCACTCGTACTCTATCATTATGTTGCTGCCGTGCCTCTTCACTATGCTCCTGAGCGGAACCTCCTTGGTGAACCCCGGGAGCGAGGAGTCCTCGCTCTTCTCGAACTTGGGCAACTGGACCTGGTGCACTTCGTTCGTCGGGTTGCTGTAATCCTGATGAGCCATTATTTACACCTTAAAACATTAATACTAACACTAACCTCCTTGATTTTATTATGCTAAAACGGGTTTATATAACTATGTCTCACAACCAAAGGACACTCTCGGCAGGGTTCCCCAAACTGGCTATTCGAAGAAGCTGGATATGCTTCTCTGCTTCCCCTTGTTCTTCATCTCGTCCTCGTCGTAGCCCAGCTCCTTGAGTATCTTCATCACCGCAGGAAGCACCTGGTTGTTTATGTAATAATCCGGGTCGTAATCCTTCGCGTGCTCCGCAATCTCGGCTTTCTCGGATATGCTGCCCCCTCTCTTGGTTATCACGTACGCCACCATACTGCCCTTTTCCAGCGGGACGCCCCTTGCAATCGCCTTCTTCGCGGCCATAAGCTCCGGGCTCACGATATCATAATCCCTGGGATGCTTGGTCAGCTGGGTGTATATGGTCAAGTCCGCCATTGGAACATCCCCTTTTTTCAGCCTTTCCACGGTCTCCTTCACTATCGCGGCCGCCTTTTCCTTGCTCCCCTCCCTGAGTATCGCCTCGAGGACCCTGTACTGGGTGTCCTTCGCGACCCTGCTCCAGTCCCTGCGCACGAGCTCGAAGCCCCTTATCTTTATGCTCCCATCCTCGGCGAGCATCGCGTACTTCTTCTTCGCGCCCTTCTCCTCCTGCTTCTTCGAGACGAACACCCCCCGCGAGTAGAAGTTCTCGAGCTCGAGCTCCATCTTCTCCGGTAAATTTTCATTCACCTGCCTGAGGAACGCGAGCGCGTCTTCCTTTGTCCTGTCCCCGAGAAGCAGGAAAACCGAATCAGTGTCTATGTACAGCACCCGGAATCCGCGCTCCTCGGCCATGCGTTCGGTCTCGAGAATGTGCTGCCTCCCCCACGCGGTGACGCTCTCAGCACATTGGCGGTTGTACCAGCGCGAGCGCGCATACCCCAAATAGCCGTAGAACGAGTTCGCGAGTATCTTGAGCGCGTGGCTCCTCGCGTACGTTTTTTTGTACACCTCGCTCTTCTTATCCAGCTTCTTGAGGCTGTTCTTTATCCCTCCGCGCAGTTCCAGCAGGCGTTCGAGCGTCGCGGGTATCAGGCCTTTTGGCTTTTTGAGGAATCTCGCTCCGGTAGGCGATACATGGACCTCGCTATCAGAGCCGTCCTTCACGAGCCGGGTAGGATCTATATTGTAAGATATTATTATCGAGGGGTACAGGCCGCGGAAATCGAAAACGGCGATGTTCTCGTATATCCCGGGCGCGGGAAGCTTCACGAAAGCGCCCTCTATCGGGTTCTTCTGCCTTTCCATCGCCTCGGACTCGCTCGGCTTCGAAGGGACCATCTCGTTCCTGAGCACGGATTCCTGCATCAGGAAGCTTTCCACGAGCTGGCCGCTCGTAGCTAAGCTCGTGTCGAAAAGCGGCATGCGCGTGAGCTTGCTCAATTCCATCAGGAGCGGGAGCACGTTCTCCCCGAGCTCCAGCGTCACTTCCGAGTCCCCAAGAGAATATTCAGCGAGTTCGTCCAGCTCGTTCTTGTCCCACACGTCCCATATCTCCAGCCTTTTCACCATCTTCTTTTTCTTCCCGGTAACCTCGGCGTATATCTTTTCCAGCGTGAACTCCTGGGCCTTTATCAGCCCTATGAACCCGAAGAAGCGTATGGCCGGGTACAAATCTATGTGCATCCTTCCCCCTATTTTCGCCCCGTTAATCATCCCTTTCCTCAAGGGCTTGAATCCCCTCCGGTCGCGCCCCACAATGAACTGGGTTTTGAGCGCACTGGCTCTCGCCTGCAGGTACGGCAGGTCGAAATTCGCCGAGTTGTACCCGTAGAGTATGTCCGGGTCAATTTGCGCGAGCGTCTTCACGAATCCGTCTATCATCCCCTTCTCATCAGCCGTCACGTGCACGAAATCATGCCCGGCTTTTTTGTAGGTGATGACGCCTTTTTCCCCTTCATCGGATGCGTAGCTCACCATTATCGCCGGATCTTTTTTCTCGCGCGGGGCTCCCAGCGGATTGTAGGTTTCTATGTCGAAAGCCATCTTCTTCAGGCGCACTTTGGCCTCGAGCTTCTCGTCCTCGTGGATTTCCAGAAACTTCTTTATCTCATGGCCTTCGCGCTCGTACTCCAGCACTGCGAAAGGCGTGATGTTGAAGTCCAGCATGAACCTGCGCGCGTAGTGGATTCCGTGCTCAAAGCACCTGAACGGTATCACGTCCCTCAGCACAACAACATCCGAGGGCTTGTTGCAGTAAACCTTGAGCATCTCTTTTGCTTCGCCCGCGACTATTTTCTCCACAACTTCGACTTTCTTCACGCTCACCAGGTCCGGGCCTTTTTTCACCGCGAGCTTCGCTATATCCTCTTTCTTCTCAACTGCATCTGTGTAAAAGTAAGGGTCGTAGGGGTAGAGCAGCCTGCACACGCGTTTCCCTTTCACGAGCAGCCTTGCATAAGTCCTGCCGTTGCGGTAAACGTAATCAGCGTCGAGAAAAATCGCCTTCCTCCTAATCATGATAATGGATTAGCCGGCAAGATTTAAAAAATGGAAAATTCCCGGCATACGCGCGCCCACGCACCGGCTCCAAGTGCTACTTCCTTGCCCTGAGCGCGTTCTCCTTTTCTATGAGCTCATCCACCACGTCCATCGGGATGAAGCGCCTTCCAGCGATTTTGGTGTGCGGAATCCGGTTCCTGTCCAGCCGTCTTTCGAACGCGTTCCTCTTTATCCCTATTCCGGCCTTGGAGAGCCTGTGTATCGCCTGTGTAACGGTATAGTAACTTTGGGCCACGTGGGTCAAAGCGTCAACCGCATCCCTGGGCACCAGCCTCTTCGTCCCGATTTTCACCGATGGTATGGAGCGCTTCTCTATCCTTCCTATGAATGCACGGTAATTTATTTTCGAATTGAACTTCTTGTAGGTCTCGAACGCGTCCCTTATGGAGTAGAATTCGTCCCTCAGGTTCATCATGGTGTTGAGCGCGTCTATCGGTATATATCTCTTCTTCCCCACTTTCATGGAAGTCACGGTGCCCCTTTCCACCCTGCCTCCGAACGCCCTGAAAGATATGCCGAATCCGTTCTGCCTCAGGAGGGAATATGCGTTCTGTATGGTGTAGAGCCCTTTCTTCTCGAGCGCGTCGTCGCTCAGCTCTTTTTTCTGGTAAAGCGCCTGCGCTTCGTTGAAAACGTTGGCCAATGAAGATGACAGCGAGTTCTGCCTAGAGTTGTAACTGTTCTCTATCCTGTCAAGATTTATGCTCTTGAGCTTGTCGACGTATTCGTCATCCATTTTCCGTTCAATTATGATTCGTTTTCCCCTGGGCATAGCACCACCAGCTTTCCACAATTTTACACCATGTCTGATATTATATTTCTTATAATACATTTATAATTGTTCTCATGGTTCGCCGAGTTTTTCACGAATGAATTTTATGGCTGCGAGCAGAATTATCACTCCTGCACCGGCTGCTATTATATACATCGGGTCCACGGTTATCCCGGTGGGGCTCGTGCCGTTGCCTCCGCCCGTGCTCTGGTTGCCCTGCATCGTTTCATTTATGAACTCCACGGAGATGAAGCCCTTCACGTTCCTTATGTTGCCTTCGTTGTCCTTAGCCTCGAAGAACATCTCCATTATGCCGCTCTGGTCAACCCCGTCTATGGCGGCGCGGTACCAGTCCTTGGTGCGGAGATAAACGGGCACCATGTATTCCCTCCCCCCATAGGCGTACTTCATCTTCAAGCCGTCCGGAGCGAGCCCGCTGGCCCTCAGGCCCTCGTCAGCGCAGTAAAAGTCCACCTGGAGCGTCTGGTTTCCGTAGGACGCGCTCACATCGCTTATCTTCGGCGCGTGGATATCGTACACGACGTAATACTTGGTCTGCACCGCAAGGTCCGCGTCCAGGTTCCGCTCTATTCCCCTGTATACGGTCCTCACTCCCGGCCTAGCGGTTATGAGCTTCTTCACCGTAAGATAGCCGCTTTCGTTGGTCTGGAGCACTTTCTGCCCGACCTGCGCGTCCACCACGAGCGGCGTGTTCCTGTCATCAAGGACGAACAATTCCAGATCGTACATTCCCACTTCATAGTAGTAATCAGTGTCGTTTCTCAAATCTATCGTTTTGACCGCCGTGCCGTCCCCGTAAGAAAGGCTCACGTTCACCGGCCCGGTTCCGAGCACGAGGCGCGCCGTTCCGTCGCTTCCCGCGACCGCTTTGGCGTCCCTGGCCCTCACTACGGCGCCCGCGAGCGCATTCCCGTTCTGGTCAACCGCCCTTATGCCCAGCATGTAGACGTCCATCGGCATCGCAATCACGTTCTCGTGGTTTCTCACGTCCACCTGCTTTTCGGCCTTCTTGTTGTCGTATGTGACAAGCACGCTGTAAGTGCAGTCCACGCGCTCCTGCACGACCTCCTGGTTCTTGAGTATGAACGCGGCTTTCCCGCTTGAATCCGTAAGCTTTGGCGCGGTTGTCGCGTAGCCCTTCCCGGTGGTCCTGTCAATCTGGTAGGTTATTTGCACGCTCGCGTTTTCTATGGGCCTGAGCTTCCCGTCGAGCGCCTGTATCA
Source organism: Candidatus Micrarchaeia archaeon (assembly GCA_041650355.1). NCBI lineage: Archaea > Nanobdellati > Microcaldota > Candidatus Micrarchaeia > Candidatus Micrarchaeia archaeon. The sequence goes on from JBAZLI010000002.1 coordinate 22,946, forward strand.
CCGCGCTCTCTTCGTAGCCCGGAACGCAGTCTATCGCGAACAAAACAGATGAAGCGAGGATGAATGCGAGGAGGATGGTGGTTTTTCCCATTTTTTCACGTTCCTATATGGGATAAAAAATTTAAATAGATTACTGGGGTTCCGTGCTATTCGGTCTGCTCGGGCGCCGCGTCCTGCTCCCCAGCCGCGACAGCAAATGAAGCGACTTTCTCCTTTTCCCCGAGCCTTATTATGCGCACTCCCTGAGTGTTCCTCCCTATCACGCGTATGTCCTTCACAGGCGCGCGTATGGTCTGGCCGCCGGTGCTTATCACTATGATGTCATCCTTCTCGTTCACCGCCTTCGCGCCCACGACCTTGCCGGTCTTTTCAGTGGAGTCCAGGTTCGTGACTCCCATCCCGCCCCTGGCTTGGAGCCTGTACTCGGCAAATTCGGTCCGTTTCCCGTAGCCGTTCTCGCTCAGCGTGAGCACCGCGGGCCTGTCGCACACCGTCGCGCCAACTACGCAGTCCCCCTCGCGCAATCTTATCCCTATGACGCCCTGGCCGGTCCTCCCGATTTCGCGCGCGTCGTTCTCATTGAACCTTATCGCGTATCCGTCGCGCGTGGCTATGAATATCTCGCTGTTTCCGTTCGTTTTTTTCACTTCTATGAGCGAATCATTCTCCCTGAGCGTTATCGCTATCACGCCTCCTTTGCGCGGGTTCGCGAACGCGTCAGCACCAATCCTTTTCACTATCCCGTTCTTGGTAACCATCACTAAAAATTCCTTGTCCGAGAACTCGCGCATCTCTATCCATGCATTCACTTTTTCCTCCTTGAGCTCGAGCATGTTCACTATGGGCTTGCCGCTTGAGTACCTTCCACTCTCCGGGATGTTGTACGCCTTGAGCCAGTGCACCCTTCCCTTGTCCGTAAAGAAGAGGAGGTAGTTGTGCGTTTTGGTTATTATCGCGTCCTCCACGAAATCCTCCTCTTTCGTTTCGGTGCCTATCACGCCCTTGCCTCCCCTGCGCTGGGTCCTGTACTCCTGAAGTTGAACGCGCTTCACATATCCGCGGTGGCTTATGAACACCACCACGTCCTCGTTCGGGATCAAATCCTCCACGGTCCTTTCGTCAGCCGCGTCCTCTATTTCCGTCTTTCGCGCGTCCGCGTATTTTTTCCTTATCTCAAGCAGTTCGCTCTTTATTATCTCGAGAATCTTCAGCTCATCCGCGAGCACGCTTTCCAGCCACGCGATTGTTTTCTTGAGCTCAGCGAGCTCGTTGTTTATCTTCTCCCTCTCAAGCCCTGTGAGGCGCTGGAGCTTCATCTCCAGTATCGCTTCGGCCTGCTTCTCGCTGAGCGAGTAGTTGCCCATCAATCCTGCCTTCGCGGTCTTCGGGTCCTTGCTTGATTTGAGGAAGGGGATTATCTCATCTATGTTGTGGAGCGCGACCATCAGGCCCTCGAGGATGTGCGCCCTTGCCTGGGCCTGGTTCCTTTCGAACACGCACCTTTTGCGCACCACTTCTTGCCTGAATTCCAAAAATAGTTTGAGCATCTCGTAAAGCGAGAGCGTTTTAGGGGAGCCGTTCACGAGCGCGATGTTGATTATCCCGAAGGAGCTTTCCAGGGGGCTGTGCGCGTAAAGCTGGTTGAGCACCACCTCGGGGTTCGCGTCCTTCTTGAGCTCAATCAGCACCTCCATCCCTTCCTTGTCGCTCCTGTCGTGCACGTTGGAAATTCCCTCTATCTTCTTGTCCCGCACTGCGTCAACTATTGACTCTATTATCGCGGTTTTCGTAATCTGGTAGGGGATTTCCTTTATCGTCAGCTTCCTGTTCTTCTCGTCTGTTTCTACTTTTCCCCTGAGCCGTATTATGCCCCTCCCGGTCTTGTAGGCCTCGTAAATTCCAGCCCTTCCGACTATGGTCCCGCCAGTGGGGAAATCCGGGCCGGGAACGAGCATGAGTACCTTGTTTTCATCAGCGCCTTCTATGAGCGCGACCAGCGCATCCACTATCTCCCCTAAGTTATGGGGGGGTATGTTGGTTGCCATCCCGACTGCTATCCCAGAAGAGCCGTTCACAAGAAGGGTGGGAACTGCGCTCGGGAGCACGGTGGGTTCCTTGAGCGTTCCGTCAAAGTTCGGGCTGAACGCGACTGTCTCCTTGTCCAAATCCAGGAGCATCTCCTCTGCGATTTTGGTCATGCGCACCTCGGTGTAACGCATCGCCGCAGCTCCATCGCCGTCAACAGATCCAAAATTGCCTTGACCGTCAACAAGCAGGTAGCGCATGCTGAAATACTGGGCCATGCGCACTATGGAATCGTAAATCGCGGCATCGCCGTGAGGGTGGTATTTTCCCAAGACTTCTCCGACTATTCTCGCGCTCTTCTTGTAGGGCTTGTCGTGGGTGTTTCCCAGCTCGCTCATCGCGTAAAGTATTCGTCTGTGCACCGGCTTCAATCCGTCGCGGACGTCGGGCAATGCGCGTCCTGCAATGACGCTCATCGCGTAATCCAGGTAGGATTCCTTCATGTCCTGCTCTATAAGCCTGTTTACTATTTCGCCCATTTTCCAAGCACCGAATCAGCATGATTTCTATTCATAAAATACTCTATTTTCATATCGCAGTTCTGGTTTATAAATATTGGCAAAAACAGCCGGAATTCACCATTTCCCTTCGTGCACCCTGCTCTTGTCATAGTCCTTTTTCGCTTCTTTTTCCTCGTCCGGATGCCCGATTACAATCATCGCGAAAGGAACGATGCTTTCAGGAAGCGAAAAAAGGGTTCTAAAACCCTGCATGCGCGCTTCATTCGGATAAACGCCGGTCCAAACAGCGCCAAGCCCGAGCGCTTTCGCAGCCACCATCAAATTCTCTATTGCAGCCGAGCAGTCCTGGAAAATGTAAGCTTCGTGGCTTTTCGCAGCCTTCCGGTCAGCGCACACAATTATGGAAAGGGGCGCCCCCATGGCCATCTGCGCGTGGTTGTGGAATCCGCAGATTTTTTCCACCAACTCGCGGTCCTTTACGAGAATGAAATGCCAGGGCTGCTCGTTTACCGCTGAGGGCGCGGCCATCGCTGCAGCCATCAGCACATCAATATGCTCCTGCGAAATTTCCTTTTGCTTGAATTTCCTTATGCTCCTCCTAGACATTATGGCTTCGATAGCTTCCATGAAAACCACTGGCATCCACCTCTCTTTTCGTCTTTTTAATAATGCCTGATGACTGCAACAGCGCATGAGCGCGAAACTTGCAGAACTTATCGGCGTCCTTCTCGGAGACGGTTCAATCGGTATCTACGATTGCGTCGTAAATGGAAAACTGAAGAAACATTACAGGATCAAAATAACGCTCAATTCCACGGATGACCGAGATTATGCAATTTACTTGAAAATGCAAATAGAGCATTTGCTCGGAACCACGCCAATTATGCGCAAGCGACCGAATGAAAATACCTTGGACCTCTTCATCTTCAAGAGGCGAATTATCAGGAATCTTATCCAAATGGGCCTCAGAACCGCGCCTAAATGGAATCGAGCTCGTGTTCCGCAGGAGTTTCTTTCGCTCAAGTCCCTCCCTGCCTTACTGCGCGGCTATATGGATACCGACGGTTGCGTAACTGTGGCTAACAACAACGGAATCCGCTATCCAAGAATTGAAATGAAGATATGTCCAAGCCCTATGCAGAAACAACTAATTCTAGGCCTGCGTAGACTGGGTTTCAGCCCACGCGTATATTCTATTGGAAGAGGAAAAGTACGAGTTGTACTGGCCGGTACTGCCAACTTGCGAAAATGGAATGAACGGATTGGTTTCTCTAACGCGAAGAACATTTCGAGGTATGAAAGTTTCAAGAAAATTCAGGAATAAAAAAAGTGTATAGCGGGAGGTGGATTGCCAACCCAAACCAGAATCTCTGGTTCGAATTTTTGAACCAACGATCTTTCCCCTGCAAGAGCAACGCGCTCGTTGCATCCGGGTTATGAGCTTCGCCTTCCTGGTGCATTACGCAACAGAAATCCGGCGGGCACTCCAAGCTACCCTATCCCGCTATAAAGCACCTGCCCAGTTTTCAAATACTGGAGTCTGGACAAGCAGCATACTACTTACTGCGAATTGTTTTTTAAACCCTCTCCCTGATTTTTACGCATGGACGAACCGCTCTATCTCCAGGATTCGTATTGTAGGGAATGCGACGCGAAAGTTCTTGAAATATTGGAACCGAAAAAAATCGTGCTGGACAAGAACATCTTTTACCCGCGCGGAGGGGGCCAGGCAATGGACAAAGGTCAGTTTGTGCGCGGAACCGACATTTTCAATGTTGTGAACGTCGAAAAGCGCGAGGGGAAAATCGTGCACGAGGTTGACAGGGAAGGATTGGCGGTTGGGGATTCGGTGCACTGCATTTTGGACTGGGAGAGAAGGTACGCGCTCATGCGCATGCACACCGCTGCGCACATCCTCGCAGCGACTTTCGTGAACGAAACCGGCGCATTGATTACAGGCAACCAGCTTGAAGTGGACAAAACAAGATTTGATTTTGCGTTAGAAAATTTCGACCGCGCGAAATTCGACGAAGTTGTGAAAAAGGCGAACGAGACGATTGCGAAAAGCATAGAACTCAAAATCTACTCCCTTCCGCGCGAGGAGGCGTTGAAGATTCCCGGGGTGGTGAAGCTCGCGAACGCGCTCCCCCCAAGCATATCTATTTTGCGCATAGTGGAAATTCCGGGCGCGGACATACAGGCGGACGGAGGGACGCACGTGAAAAACACCTCTGAAATAGGGCGGATAGAGATACTCAAATTGGAAAACAAAGGAGCGGCGAACAGGAGAATATATTTCACGCTCAGATGAACGCGGAGTGAGATTATGCGATGGCTGGCGCATTTTGTTATCGGCGCAGCAGTTGCCGGAATACTATTCTATTTACTGGGCAGTTCTTCTTATGCAATTATGATTTACTCGTTTTTCGCAGGAATGTGCGCGCTGGTTCCTGATATTGATTATTCGGGCTCGAAGGCGAGAAAAGCGCTTGATGCATTCGTGATGATGTCCGCGTTCCTGCTGGTCTATTTGGCTCACTGCGGAAGCGCCGAATGCGTTTTCTCCCTGGATTTCATCGCGAGGTTCCTCGCGCTGATTGGGCTGTACTTCCTGGTGATGATGCTGTTCAGGCACAGGGGCGTGATGCACTCATTGCTTGCAGCTGGCATCATTTCGTTCGCAGTTTTTCTCATCCTTGGATTCGGGTTCGGCATTGCCGCATTGCTCGGTTATTTGTCCCATCTTCTTGCGGACAGGGAACTCAAGCTCCTTTGAGCAAACCGATATAATTCTAACCTTCTAATTCACATCCATGGCAGTGACGATACTCCTGGATAAAACAGGCTACGCTCCAGGGGAAGAAATCAAGGGGACCATCAAGCTGGGGCTGGACAAGCCGATAAAAGCCAGAGGGATTTTTGTTTCGCTGCACTGCCACGAGAAACACAAAATAAAATACGTGCGCAACATACCTCTTGACGAGGTGGAGGAAAAGAGGAAGCTCGGCCTCTACATATCTCCCCCCTATATTATGACTGAAGAGCGGGTGGAGGAGCACGAGCACCACCACGAGGAGAAGAAAATCGCAGGGGAAGGCACATACCTGAACGAGGAGTTCACGTTCTCGATGACGCTTCCTGCGGATGCCCGACCCTCGAGCAAAATTTACGGGCACGACGACAGGATTGTGGAATGGTTCGTGAAAATGAAGATAGACATTCCGCTTGCACCGGACATAAACGAGAGCAAGGAAGTGTACGTTTCAGGCCTTTAATCCTCACGAAGCTCGCTTATCCCGGCCCTCTTTTCCCGCAACTATCCTCGCAACCGTCGCGAAGCGCAGCATGTTCACGACCAGCGCGTAAACGAACGGAATTACCGGAACCAGTATAATCAGCGTAGCGAGCACCGAGAGTGCGAGTTCCACTCCGGTCCCGAGGTCCTGTATCGGGCAGGTGCTGAAGAAATTGAACGGGATTAGGGAAAGCCCGGTGCACACGAGGTCCTTGAAATACATCCTCAGTATCGCGGGGACCATGAGCGTGAGCGCGGTCACGAAGTTGGAAGCCTTTCCCTCATTGTTCGCAGAGGTGAGCGCGCGATAGAGGAAGAAGAGCGCGAAAATGGCAGAAAGAAGGATGAAGTCCAGCGGTACGGTGGCGAAATTCATGTTGCTTGAGTAAGCGGAAGCCGCGGATATGAGCACGAGGAGCGCGGCCGCGACCAGGGCGGTCCAGTAGCCCGAAATCCCGTCCAGCACCGGCGAAAGGAGCACCTTGAGCGAAAGGTCCAGGGATTGCAGTGCGTTCAGCCGGTCCCGGAAAAATGCATGGAGCACAATCGCGCCAATTACAAGAGCTATTCCGAACGGTATCACCACTAAATAGGCCAGGGTGGTTATTATGGTGTGCTGGGGCGGAATCCACGCGCCGGACATGAAATAGTACAATATGCCGAACGTGGCGAAGAGCATGTACGCGAAAGGCGCGAGCAGAACCTCCTTCTTTTTGATTGCCCTGCCGCTGGTTTCCAGGAAGTCAGCGATTTTCCCTGCCGCGAACACGTAGCTCAGGATTATGCACACTGTAACGAGTTCCCTGAACTGGAGGAGCGCCGCTGAAGGGGAGTCCGCGGCGTGCGCGAGGAAAAGTAACGGCAAAATAGCTGCAATCTGTCTAAGGCGCATTTTCGGACCCGTGTGTATATCCAGCAAAACCCTTAAATGCTTATTTTCCTTAGTACCTAGAAGGGATGACAGGGTAGTGATGGCTATGCTGAAAACCAAACTGGGTGACATGCAACTGGACGGAGTTTTTACGAACGGCTCGGGCGCGAACGACGATTCGCTCGAAAAGCTTTTGCAGATAGCCGGGTCGAGGGCAGGCTTCATAACCACCAAGACCGCGACGCTCCTTCCCAGGGCCGGAAATCCAGGGCCCAGGTTCTACACTCTTGGAAGCACCACGATAAACAGCATGGGGCTCCCGAATCCTGGCTACAAAAAGATGGCGGAAATAATAAAGGAACTGAAAACCAAGACCAGGAAGCCGATTTTCGCGAGCATGAGCGGATTTGACGCAAATGAGGCCGGGGAAATGGCGAAAGCGCTCTCTCCAGTAGCGGATGTGCTCGAACTCAATCTGTCCTGCCCGAACCTGCACGGCAAGTCCCAGATTATTTACGATTCAGAAGCCACGGACGAAGTGCTGAAAGCCGTGAAGAAAAGCACGGACAGGAAAATCGCGGTGAAAGTCGCGCCCTTCCTTGATATGAACGCGCAGCTTGAGTTCTGCGAAATCGCGAAGAAGCGCGGAGTGGACCTGATAATCGCGATAAACACCGTGGGGAATGCGATGTACGTGGACGCTGACAGGGAAAGGATAATGCTCAAGCCCAAGTGGGGCGGGCTCGGAGGCGAAGCTATAAAGATGGTCGGCTGGGGGAATGTGAGAAGGTATCGCGAGTATTTCAAGGGTTCAATTGCGATAGTCGGATGCGGAGGAATATTCTCAGGAAAAGACGCTTTCGCGTATGCACTCGCAGGAGCCTCCGCGTTCGCGTGCGCATCAGCACTCTACGCTCCGGAAGGGGTGGACGCGTTCGCGAGAATGGAGAAAGAGCTGGAGGAGGAATTGAAGAAACACAACTATTCAAGTTTGGCTGAAGCGGTGGGAAAAGCAAAGGAATTCTAAAAAGAGAAAAAGCTAAAATCCCGTTCTGACACCACTGTTCCATTTGCTGGGCCGTACTTTTCTGCCGGGCCAATGAAACGACTCTGCCCCTATCTCATTATGCATCATTTCCATGAAAGTTGCAATTGCTTGGAACTTTTCAGGGCATATGTCCGCATACTCCTCGACTACGGCACGTCCATAATCAAATTGTTTTTGCCTGCCCGCTGCGAACCCTCTCTCTTCGCCAGAGCCTGCCACGAGGATTGGATGTTCGAAACGCTTGGGTAGCGTATATCCTGCGATATTGAGCCCCATGTCGAAAGCCGCGAGCACCAACCCGGCTTCAGAACCAACCCAATCAAATTCGTTTCTACTTTTTCGGAATAAGCCATGTGCACGGTCTCTCAGCGACTCCCATCTTTGAGACACCACACCCAAAAGACCAATATAAACCTGCGTCCATGTGCCGTGCTTTTTGGATCGTTCGATAAAATATTCGAGGTTTTTGAGTTCAAACGGCAGGGACGGAAGCGCAATTGAAATCGGGTGCGAGGGCTTGAGGTAGGTCACTGCCGCGGACATTGCCGCTTCGTTGAGCCACATGGAATAAGGAAGGTAAAACTTGGACATGCGGTCCCATTCGCCGAGCAGCACTTCATTTTCCTGTCCTATCGCGCGCACGAAAGCGCCGAATTTTGACAGGAGATGGTCGAAGTCATCGCATAAGAAGACCACTATATCTGTATCCTTGGCAGCCTTATCAAAGCCGGTGTGAATGCGGTGGCCTATGGGATCAGCTCCAATCTCAACGTCAACGAGCGGTGCGAGGGAAGAAAAACGCGCCGCGTTATCTCTTGCCGAAGGCGATATTCTCAGGTAAATCCTAGGGTATACGCGTTGGGCGAGAAGACGCCTCTGCATAGAATCAAGAAAAGGGGTTATGTCATGGCGAAGCGCAGTGGGGATTACAATGCCTGCCCTGATATCGGTTTTCGCAGTTTTGGGATTAAGAATATGCATAATTCTACTATATTTATAACTATTTAAAAATATTGCCAAAAATTAGTACTCAATCGTGACTTCGCCCTTCTTTATCACGGTTTGGCAGAGCAATCTCTTGCTTCCCCCGGGTGCGAAGCTGTCCAGGTAAACCTTCTCGGTCTCGGTGGGTGGCTCGAGGTTCTCCGCGCCGCTCACTATGGTCGCGATGCACGCACCGCACGCCCCGACCTTGCATGCGAAAATGACATTGCTTTTGCCCTCCAAATCCACGAGGTTGCTTCCGTCCGGTATCTCAACAGTCTTGTTCTCGTTCTTTATGTGCACTTTCGCCATTTCAATCACCATAAACTCATTTCACGAGCCTGAATTTGAATCCGTAATGGATGAGCCCCTCCGGGTCGTCGCTCTGTATCTTCCTGAAAACAGCCTCCACCCTGTCCCCGATTTTCACTTCCGGCTTGTGCGCGTCCACCACCTGCCCGGTTATGCGCGCGCCTTCATCTAATTCCACAATCGCAAAAACGTAGGGGACCTGCTCCTCGAAGCCGGACGCAGGGCTGTGTATTTCAGTGAAAGAGTATATTTTGCCCGTGCCCTTGAAATTCAAGAATTCGAGCTTGCCTTTCCTCCTGCATTTCGGGCATATGGTGCGCGGGGGGAAATATGCAGTGGAGCAGGTGAGGCACCTGTTGCCCTTCATCCTGTATCTTTCCGGTATCCTTCTCCAAGTAAGCGGAATGCTCTCTTTCATTTTTCACACCCTTTTGAATATGTGCACCACCGATGTTGCGCCGCTTCCGCCCACGTTCTGGGCCAGCCCGATTTCAGCGTCCGCTACCTGCCTGCCCTCGGCTTTGCCCCTGAGCTGCCATGTGAGCTCCACCGCCTGCTTCACTCCGGTAGCCCCCACAGGGTGACCCGCGGCCTTCAGGCCTCCGGAAGTGTTGATTGCGACCTCGCCGCCCAGGCCGGTCCTTCCTTCTAGCGTGGCCTTTCCGCCCTCGCCTTTCCTGAACAGGCCCAGGTCCTCTATAGCCATTATCTCGGCTATGGTGAAGCAATCATGAACCTCGGCAACGTCAACGTCTTTCGGGCCTATCTTGGCCATCTCGTAAGCTCTTTTCGCCGCAATCTGCGTTGCTTTTATCTCGCTGAGCTTTTCGCGCGAATGCAGCGCTATCGTGTCCGAAGCCTGGGCAGAAGCGACTATCTCTATGGGCTGCTCCTGGTATTTTTTCGCGATCTCCACCGGCGCGAGCACCACCGCCGCTGCCCCATCCGTTATGGGCGAGCAGTCGAACATCTTGAGCGGGTCAGCGACCACCTTGGATTTCAGCACCATATCAATGGTTATCTTGTTCTGAAATTGCGCGTAAGGGTTCCTGGAGCCATGCTCATGGTTCTTCACCGCAACGGCTGCGAGCATCTCCTCGGTGGTTCCGTATTCGTGCATGTGCCGTTTGGCCATGAGCGCGTAAAGCCCTGGGAACGTAGCGCCCATGAAAAGCTCCCATTCCTGGTCGCCGGCGCCTCCGAGTATCTGCGAAACCTCGTTGGTGTCCAGGTCGTTCATTTTCTCCACTCCGCCAACTACTACGAAATCGTGCATTCCGCTGGCAACAGCCATGTAGCCCTGCCTGAGTGCGACCCCGCCTGAAGCGCAAGCAGCCTCGACCCTTGTCACAGGGATGGGGTTGAGGCCCATGTGGTCTGCGATGAGCGCGGCCACGTGCTCCTGGCCTATTAAGCTGCCCGAGGCCATGTTTCCAACGTATCCGGCGCTGATTTCGTTGCCCTGGAGCCCTGCGTCCCCTATCGCCTTTATCCCGGCATCTATGACCAAATCTCGGAAGCCCTTCTCCCAGTGCTCCCCGAATTTCGTCATGCCTGCCCCTATTATCGCGACTCTCCTCATAAACATCACTTTGTGCGAATAAGTCCCAGTATGCGTTATTCCGCACGCATTTTATAAACATAACTAAGGGGTGTTCGGCAAATGGCGTAATTAAAAATTTTAGCACGCAATCCGCTTCCATGCGAAAATCCGATTATACGAAGTTCATGCGCGAGGCGATAAAGGAATGCCTCCTGGGCGTGAAGGAAGGACAGAGCCCGTTCGGCTGCGTGATAGTGAAGGATGGAAAAATAGTCGCAAGGGCGCACAACATCGTGCTCTTATCTTCGGACCCTACGGCCCATGCGGAAGTGAACGCCTTGCGGAAGGCTGGGAAAAAGCTCGGGATAAGTCTGAAGGGATGCGTTCTTTTTTCCTCCTGCGAGCCGTGCCCCATGTGCTTCAGCGCCTCGCACTGGGCGAAAGTTGATGAAGTGGTTTACGGAGCCACAATAGAGGACGCGAAAAACCTGGGATTCAGCGAGCTGATGCTGCACGACCGCGAATTCAGGCGCAGGGGCTCGCGCGTAAAACTAATCCCGAATTTCCTGCGCGCGGAAGCTGTAAATGCGATGAAGACATGGAAAGGGAAGCCGTACTAATTCTGCGCTCATTTTGCCCCTCCATTCCAGTGCAAACCAACTTATTTAAAGTTTGTGGTATATTAATAATTTAAATGGTTTTTGTTAGGTGAAACTATGCCCCATAAATGTGTGCCTAAGTTGCGATTCATAATAGGAGAGCACGCCTCTCCGCCCGATGCGCATAACGCGTTCAAGAAATTCGACGGGAGATGGGATCTTGTTACTTCCCGGGCGCCCGCAAAAGTCGGGCTGGAAATGGTTAAGGCGATAGTGCTTCTGAATATGTTAAGCAGATTATCGAAAAAGCCTGAAAAACCGCCCGGCCATTTATTTCTTGTGAGGGAATTCAGGAATGATGTTATGGCTGCAGCAAGTGCAATCAGGGAGAAGGCGGAATTAGGGCCCAAGAAAGCCCATATGGGCCCTGACGCGAGCCCTGAAACTAACAACGTGCTGGCTAAACTGAAGGACGTTTATCTCTCGCTAGCCGTTCTGGCTTCTGGATTAAGCAAGACTGCGTTTCGCAATGTGCTGGGCACGCTTATAGACCAGCTGGAAAAATACGCGGAAGTTGAGTAAATGCAAAAGCAAAAGAAAGTCGTTCCGCTTTCACGCGACTGCGCCAAATTGTCCAAACTGGCTTCAAGAGCCAAGGAACCCGTCATTGCTGGCGCATTTAGGGAGATGGAACCTCTGATGTGCAGGCTGGAAGCGTTGGAACTGGAAAGAGTGCGAATAAAAGATTCTGGTTTGCGTGGCACTGAGATGGGGAAGGCGCTGCTTGAGCTCCAAATAGAGGAAACGAAAATCGAGCGCCATTTGTTACCTCCTTTGCTAGAGCGGATTGATGCTGAAAACTGCAAAGAGGGCAAAAACAAGGCGAACAAATCGCGGATTGTGGTGGGCGGGGTCATTGCGTTCGCGGCTGGCATATTGTTGAAATACGCGCAAATCGGCAGCGACTTGGTGCACCTGTCGGATTCCACCTATAAAGACGTGATGTACATCCAGGTTCCGTTGGCCGCTGCCGCGCTTGCAGCGAGCGCATTTCTTTTGGCCCAGGGCTTTGTGAGAATGTCCAGACTGGCGGTGCTGGAAGTGGGCGTCTGTCTTTTCCACAAAAAACTGGACAAACTGCTTTAAGCAGCCGGTGCGAAGCCTTACTGAAGAGCCATAGTTTTATAATAATTGTTCGCAACTTATACTAATTCTGTTCAGCCTGTTCAGAAGTAAAGGTAATCCTGATGGTTAACGTTGACAAGGACCAGTTGCGCGCAAGGTTCAGGAAGGAGTGGAAGAAGCACTACGACATAGATGCACTGAAGCAGCGCGGGTTTTCGAGGCAGGAGTGCAAGAAGTGCAGGCGCGCGTTCTGGGCCCAGGAGGAGCGCGAGTTCTGCGCAGACCCCGGGTGCATCGGCTACGAGTTCATAGGCAACGCCCCTTCAGGCAAGAAGCTCGGATACGTGGAGACGTGGAACAGGATAAAAAAATACTTCACAGAGCACGGCCACGGATACGTTGCCCCTTACCCCACGGTTGCGAGGTGGCGCGACGACTTGTACTTCACCATAGCGAGCATAAATGACTTCCAGCCCTACGTGGTCAACGGCGAACTTGAACCTCCGTACAATCCGCTCATAGTGCCCCAGCCCTGCATAAGGTTCGGGGACATAGGGAATGTAGGAGTCACAGGGAGGCACTACACCAATTTCGTCATGATAGGGCAGCACGCGTTCAACACCGAGAAAACAGGTTTGTTCTACTGGAAGGACCAGGCGCTCGGGCATGACATCGAATATCTTAATGATTTGGGGGTGAAAGAAAAGGATTTAGTATTCATAGAGGACGTTTGGGTGGGCGGAGGGAATTTCGGGCCGAGCATGGAATATTTCTCAAGGGGGCTTGAGCTCGGGAACTGCGTTTTCATGCAATACGAGGTTGCGAAAACCGGGGAACGCGAGCTGAAAACCAAAGTGATAGACATGGGCGCAGGCCTTTCCAGGCTCGCGTGGATAACCCACGGCTCGCCCACGAGCTACGAGATTGTTTTCGGGGACGTGATAAAGGGGATGAAGAAGGATTTCGGAGTGCACATGGACGAGAAATTGTTCTCGCAGTACGCGAAGCTCGCTGGGGGCCTCGCGTTGGATGAAGTGAAGGACGTTGGCGCCGAGAAGACGAAGATAGCGAAAATGCTCGGAGCCACGAAAGAGGAGCTGTTCGGGAAGCTG
>JBAZLI010000003.1 GCA_041650355.1 Candidatus Micrarchaeia archaeon
GTCTCCGCGATATGGCTCCCCACCATCCCGGTGGCCCCCGTGAGGAACACGTTCTTTCCGTTCCAGAATTTGTCCATGCAATCACCAGACTTTCCAGGGCGCCTTTCCGGAAACCCAGAGCTCCTCGAGGTCGTTCTTGTCCCTGAGTTTGTCCATGGGCTTCCAAAAGCCGGAGTGTCTGTACGCCATCATACCCCCTTCGGCAGAAAGCTTTTCCGCCGGTTCCCGTTCCCAGGCGGTTTCGTCCCCTTTTATGTAATCGAACACAGCAGGCTCAAGCACGAAGAAGCCGCCGTTTATCCAAACGCCGTCGCCCTTGGGCTTTTCCGAGAAATTTTTCACGGATTCCCCCTCGATGTTCAGCACTCCGAAGCGGCCCGGCGGCTGCACCGCAGTCACAGTTGCGGGCTTCCCGTGCTTTTTGTGGAATTGGACCAGGTCCCTGATGTTTATGTCCGAAAGTCCGTCCCCGTAAGTAAGCATGAATGCACCGTCTATGTACTTCTGGACTTTCTTCACCCTCCCGCCAGTCTGCGTTTCCAATCCTGTATCCACGAGGGTGACCTTCCAGTCCTCGCTGTGCGTGTCGTGCACTTCCATCTTGTTGCTTTTCAGGTCTATTGTGATGTCCGAGCGGTGCAAAAAGTAGTTGGCGAACCATTCCTTTATCATGTAGCCCTTGTAGCCGAGGCACACCACGAACTCGTTGAAGCCGTAGTGCGAGTATGTTTTCATTATGTGCCACAAGATGGGCATGCCGCCTATTTCGACCATGGGCTTCGGCCTCACGCTGGTCTCCTCGCTCAGCCGTGTGCCCAGCCCCCCTGCAAGAATAATAGTCTTCATATAGCCCACCTACCTAAGTTCTGCGGGAGTTTTTTTAAATAGTCTGATTAAGCTCCTTGAATTTTTTTATGCCCTTGGGAGTCCCTATGTCGTATATGGCGCATTCGGTTTCATAAGCCAGCAGCGCACCTTCATAAGCCAATTTCGGGAAAATCTCCCTTTCCAGGCTTATCTCCATCCTCTTCGCGTAATCCGGGAGGTCCTTCCTCCTGATGAAGCACATGCCAGTGTAAACCTTTCCCTTTCCTTCGGTCGATTTCTCCATGAATTCGGCCACTTTCCCGTCCGCAGTCCTGACCGCCCCCCGCGCCTTCCTCTCCTCGTTGGAGAGCAGGAGCGCGCTCCTGTTCCTGTTCTCGCAGAAGGACATGAAGCCCCGGAGGTCGAGCGGATAGAGGAAAGTGTCCCCGTTGCACACGAAGAAGCGGTTCGGGAGGTCCTTCTTCATGTAAATCAGGGCCCCGCCGGTTCCGAGCGGCTCATCTTCCACGAGCACATCCACATTGTCATCCTTGAATTTGAGGAATTCCTCGCCTTTGTAGCCGGCAAGCAGTATTATCCTGTCGAAATGGCCCGAGTAAAGCCTTATGAGGTGCGAAAGGAACGCCTTCCCGTTTACCTTTATGAGCGATTTCGGGACCTTTCGCGTGATTGCACCAAGCCTTCTGCCCTTTCCACCGCACAATATGTACAGAATGCGCATAATCCTGTTTTTCAGCAAATATTTATAATCGCGAATGCTATTAATATCGGATTTCTGGGGAAACTTATGGTTAAGACGATAAAATCGCGCGCACCCATGCGCATAAGCTTCGCAGGCGGAGGCACTGACGTGGCCCCGTTCAGCGACGAGTACGGGGGCGCGGTGCTCAACACCGCGATTTCCAAGTACGCCTACGTGACGCTCATCGAGAGAGACAGCGGCATAGTGCTCAAGTCCTCGGAATACATTCCGGGGCTCCAGTACAACGAGAAGCGCGAGCTTGTGGAAGACGGGAAGGTTGACATACTCAAGGCGACGATAAAGAACTACCTGCACAGCAGCAAGGGGATGGAAATTTCCTTCTTTCTTGACGCGCCCAGGCGTTCTGGTCTCGGCGCATCGGCATCGGCGTTCGTGGCGCTGCTTTCAGCGATAAACCAGGCCGAATCCCTGAGCATGACCCGGAAGAGGATTGCCGAGGAGGCGTGGCGGCTGGAGCGCGAGGAGCTCAACAACATCGGGGGCAAGCAGGACCAGTACGTGAGCGCCTTCGGCGGGATAAACTACCTGGAATTCTCTTCGAAGGGCGTGGACGTTTTCCCGCTCAGAATGGATGACAGGACCGCGATGGAGATGGAAAGCAGGATAATAATATTTTATTACATGCCTAGGGACGCCTCCGGGGCCGTGCTCGAAAGGCAGATAGCGAACGTGATGGAAAAGAAGAAGGAGACGATAGACGCGCTTCTCAGGAGCAGGGAGATTGCAAGAGAGATGAAGCAGCTGCTCCTGAACGGCGACGTTGAAGGGGTGGGGAGACTTCTCGACGAGGGCTGGATGGAGAAGAAGAAATTCTCGGATTCTATTTCATCCCCGGAAATTGATTCGCTCTACGCCCACCTGAAGGAGAAGGGCGTCATCGGGGGGAAGATAAGCGGCGCAGGCGGAGGGGGCTTCATGTTCGTCCTGTGCGAGGAGAACAAAACTCTTGACGTTTACTATTACCTGCTCGAGCTTGGGCTCTCGCCCATATTCCTGAGCATAGACAAAAGGGGTGCGGCGACATGGGCGTGAGCGAAGGGAAGAAGGGCCTCGCGGAGGCGCTGGAAAAAATCAGCGGGGCGGAAATAGTTGAATGCTCCGCGGCGCTTGCGGACGCGCTGAAGCGCGGGAACAAGATACTTATTGCGGGCAATGGAGGGAGCGCAGCCGACGCCCAGCATTTCGCGGCTGAATTGGTGTGCACATTTGAAGACAGGGGAAGAAAGGCGCTTCCCGCATATGCGCTCACCACGAATTCAAGCGTGATGAGCGCGTGGGCGAACGATTTTTCCTTTGATTCCGTATTCAGCAGGCAGGTTGAAGCGCTCGGGAGCAGAGGGGACGCGCTGGTTTCCATCACCACGAGCGGGAAATCCAAGAATATTCTACTTGCGATGGAAAAGGCGAGGGAAAAAGGGCTGAAGAACATCCTGCTTTCAGGAAAAGGCGGAGGGGACGCGGCGAAGCTCGCGGACATCGCGATAATTGTTGATTCGAGCAGCACGCCCCGCATACAGGAATGCCACATATTCTGCATACACGAGATATGCGCGATTCTGGACAGGGAGTTCAAAGATGAAAAATAAGGCGCTTTTCCTGGACCGGGACGGGACGATAATCGAGCATGTGCCCTATATAAGCGACCCTGCGAAAGTGGGGCTCGTAATGCCCGTAATCCGGAAAATGCTGGAGTTCCAGCGCAAGAATTACCTCGTCATAATAATAACCAACCAGTCTGGAATCGCGCGCGGATTTATAACGCAAGAGGAGTATGATGCAGTTAATACGAAGATGCTCAAGCTGCTCGAAATCGCGGGCGTAAGAATAACCGGTATTTTCATGTGCCCTTCGCATCCTGATGAAAAAGACCCGCGGAGGAAGCCGAACCCAGGCATGATCCTGGAAGCGGCGGAGAAATTCAACATCGACCTGCCCGAGTCAATCATGGTCGGGGACTCAGAGAACGATTTGGAGGCCGGGAAAAGGGCTGGAGTGAAAATATCGCTTCCGGTCGCGAAATTCCTTAATTTCTCACTCTGAGCGCATGAGCATCCACACGATTTCCACGTGCGAGTCCTTCATGCCGACGCGCCTGAAAGCAGAGCGCAGGAGCTCTATGTCCTCCTTTCCGAAAGCCCTGAGGAGCGAGAGGAAGACGAAATAAATGGCGCAGCAAACGAGGAACAGAATTCCCAGGACTCCGAACTGCCATACCTTCTGGAAAGCCGGGCTGGAAGCTATTTCAGCCGGAAGAGGGACGCTGAACCCGAATAAAACCGCGAAATAATCCTTCAGCAGGAGGAAAGCGCCCAGGGCCAGGAGGGCGGCAAGGAAGGGGCGCACGCTGCCGGCTAGGAAAGTGCCGCCCGCGAACTTTCTGGAATAGTAAATCAGCAGGAGCGAAACCGAGATAAGGGCGATTGCTGAAGCGAACGCCGCGCCCTCCATCCCGTAGCCGGGTATGAGCAGGACATTGAGAACCACGTTGAGGAGCGCTCCGAACACCGCGATTCCCAGTTCCACTTTCATCAGCCTCATCGCCGCAAGGACCGAACTGTGAACCGTGCTCGCGGTCCTGAGGAACACCCCTATTGTGAAGATGGAGAGCACAAGCGCCCCGGATGCATACGCAGAGCCGTAGAAAAGCACGAGTATCTCTTTCGGGAGCGATATGAGCAGCATCGCCGCCGGAACCATGAGTATGAGCACCCAGCGCGTCGCGAACGTCGAGCTTTCAAGCATCTCTTTCTTCTTGCCCTTCGCATAAAGCTCGGATATTATCGGAAGGAATATGTTGCCTAGCGCGGACGGGAATATGGAGACCACCCCTCCGAGCGTGGTAGCCATTGCGTACACCGCTATTACGCCCGCGGCCTTTGAGGGGTCTATCATGTATCCCAGCATTATCCTGTCGCTCGACGAGATGAGGATCCACATCGCTGTTATGACCGAGAGCACGGCTCCGAAAGGGACCGCCTCCTTCAGCGCCTCCACCTGGTCTTTCAAGCTGACTTCCGAGGCTATGCCGCTCTCATCAATCATCTTCTTCACGTACCAGAAAGAGAGGAGGGCCGCGAGCACGAACGAAGCCACATAAGCAGCGGTGAGGCTCAGCACGCTGGAGCCGATGAAAACGAAAAGCAACACAGTGAGCACGAGCTTGAGGGCGTGCTGGCTGTTGGAAAGCAGGACCTGCGTCCGCACGTTCTTCATGCTCAGGAGCGAGTAGCTGTTCAGGTTGAGCAGGCTGTTCACGAGCACGAAGAACGCGAGCACCTGCATTACTATTTCTAGGTCCGGATTCCCGGCGCTCTCTGCGATGTAGGGCGCCCCTATCATTATGAGAATGCCCATGAGCACCGAAAAGAAAGTGACGAACCAGTATGCGCCCCTCAGCAGCGCATATGCCTTCTTTTTCTCGCCTTTCCCCATATAGTACGGTATGAAGCGTGTGAAGGCCGCGAACAGTCCCAGATCCCCGAAAATCCCGAGTATGCTTATGAAGCCCAGTCCGAGGTAGAAAGTGCCTATGTCCTGCTGGCTGAACAGGCGCGTGGACACCATAAGGTAAACGAAAGAGATGATTTTGAAGAACAGGTTGCCGACAAGGCCCCACACAGTGCCCTTCACGACCGTTTTTTGTTCCTCGAGCGCCATCGCACTACCTTTTTACAATCTGGTTTCACTTCTCCACCTCTATTTATTAAATTTCTTCAATATTTATTTCCGGTCATTCTCATGAAGCTAGGCCTTGAAATCCACCAGCGGCTGGATACGCACAAGCTTTTCTGCAGCTGCCCAGCGAAAGAGGGCAGAGGCGAGCCCAAAAAAGTCGTGCGCACGCTCCACCCGGTTTACAGCGAGATGGGCGAGGTGGACAAAACATCCCTTGCGGAAGCCGAGAGGGAGCAGACTTTCGAATACCTGTTTTACGATGACTGCTGCTGCCTCGTGGAGCTTGATGAGGAGCCGCCGCATCCGCTTAACGCGGAAGCCCTGCGCATCGGGCTTGAAATCGCGCTCCAGCTCAAATCCAGGCCCGTGGACGAAGTGCACGTGATGCGCAAAACAGTGATAGACGGGAGCAACACGTCCGGATTCCAGCGCACAGCGGTAATCGCGATGGGCGGGAAGGT
Organism: Candidatus Micrarchaeia archaeon; assembly: GCA_041650355.1. Lineage (NCBI taxonomy): Archaea > Nanobdellati > Microcaldota > Candidatus Micrarchaeia > Candidatus Micrarchaeia archaeon. The sequence goes on from JBAZLI010000003.1 coordinate 5,728, forward strand.
GGAAAGCAAGAACGGCGACGTGCGCGTGAGCACAGTTGCAATAGAAGAGGAGAGCGCGGGCATAGTTGAGAAAAAAGGGGGGAGAGCGATATATTCACTCGATAGATTAGGAATTCCGCTGGTCGAGATAGGGACCGAGCCGGACATAAAAAGCCCCGAGCACCTCAGGGAAATTGCCGAGAAAATAGGGCTCATGCTCAGGGCTACGGGGAAGGTCATGCGCGGCCTCGGAACGATAAGGCAGGACGTGAACGTGAGTGTGGAAGGCGGCGCGCGGGTTGAGATAAAAGGCGCCCAGGACTTGAAATCCATTGCGCTTATTGCGGAAAACGAGGCGAAAAGGCAGGAAGCCCTGCTTGCGACAATAAGGGAAGTTGGGAAAAGATTCGGCGGAAAAGCCGAGTTGAGCGGAAAAATCCTGGACGCGAGCGATTTGTTCAAAGGGACTCAGGCGAAGCTTCTGAAAGCCGGACTGGATTCAGGGCAGAAAGTGCTTGGAATGAAGCTGGAAAGGCACGCAGGGCTGCTCGGAAAAGAGATAAACCTGGGCAGGAGGTACGGAACCGAGCTGAGCGACTATGCGAAAACCGCTGGCGTGAAAGGGCTGATACACAGCGACGAGGACATGGAAAAATACGGAATTGCGGATAAAGAGCATGCCGATATTTGCAGGATGCTCAAAATGGAAAAAGAGGATGCGTTCGTGCTTGTGGTCGCGCAGGAAGGCGTTGCAAAAAAAGCCCTGGAAAAAGCGCTTGCGCGGGCAAGGATGGATTTCATCCCGAAGGAAACCAGGAAAGCCAACGCGGACGGCACCAGCTCGTTCATGCGCCCTCTTGCAGGGCGCGCGAGGCTTTATCCCGAAACCGACATCCCGCCGGTGCGCGTAAGCGCGGAACTGCTCGATGAAACAAGGTCCGGGGCTTCCGAGAGCCTGGAGCAGAAGAGGGAGAAGCTTCTCAAGCTGCTCAACAAGGATATGGCAGAACGGATGCTGCGCTCCAGGAACCTGAATGTTTTCGAAAAGCTGGTTGAGATGAAAATCGAGCCTACGCTTGCAGCCGCGACTCTGGAGGATACGCTCACAATGCTCAGGAGGGAGGGCGTGGAAGTAGGCGGGGAGCATGTGCTCGCGCTTTTCGCAGAGTACCAGAAGGGGAGCTTCGTGAAGGCCGCGATACCGAATTTGCTGAAGGAAACCGCAAGAGGAAAAAGCTTGGAAAATGCCCTTGACGAGAAGCAGCTGCGGAAAATAAGCGGAGCGGAACTAAGGAAAATAATAAGGGAAAACAGCAAAAGCATGGCCGCGATAATGGCCAAGTACCGCCTGCGCGTGGATTCAAAGGAGGTTGCGGAGCTGATAAAGTCTATGTAACTATGGTTACATTCAATCCTTCAGCGCCCGCTCAACTATTTTTTCGCTCTCGCCCAAATAAGTAGAGTAATCGAACAACTTATCCACTTCCTTTTTGCCCATCTTCTTCCCAGCTTCGCTCGCGGCAAATAATACCCTGAGATGTTTCCCTTCCCTGAAAGCTTTCTGGCTCAGCTCCCGCACGCATTCGTGCGCCTCCTGCCTTCCCATCATCCCTCTTTCCGTAATTGCAATCATCAGTCTCTCGGCCATTATCAGGCCGTTGGTGAGCTCCAAATTCCTCTTTATGTTCGCAGGGAAAAATTCCAGGCCCTCGAGTATCGCAGTAAGCTCCTTCAGCATGTAGTCCAGCACTATGAAGCTCTCGGAAAATATGAATCTTTCGTTCGCCGAGTTAGTCAGGTCCCTCTCGTGCTCCAGCGCGATGTTCTCCATCGCAACCGCTACATTCCCCCTTACTACGCGCGCAAGGCTGCACACTCTTTCGCTCTTGTGCGGATTCCTCTTGTGCGGCATCGTTGAGGAACCCACCTGCTTTTTTCCGAAAGATTCCCCAACCTCCCCAATCTCCGTGCGTTGCAGATTCCTCAGCTCCTTCGCGATTTTCTCGGCTCCAGCCGCAGTGAGCGCCAATATCCCCAAAATCTCGGCATGTCTGTCTCTCTGCACGATTTGCGTCGCGACCGGCGCAGGCTCCAGCTTCAGTTCATCCATCACCAGCTTCTCAATTTTCTCCCCCTCCCCTTTGAACGTCGCCATCGTTCCCACAGCTCCGCTCATCTTCCCCACGAGAATCCTTTTTTTAGCCTCCTTGAGCCTCTGCAGATTCCGCCCTGCTTCCTGGTAATAAAGCGCGAATTTCATCCCATATGTAGTAGGAGTTGCGTGCTGGCCGTGCGTCCTCCCTATGCAAATAGTTCCCTTATGCGTAACCGCAAGTTTCTTCAGCACAACCCTCAATTCCTTCAGCCTTTCCTCAATCTGCGCAATCGCATCCCTGAAAATGAGCGCAGTGGCAGTATCCTCAATATCGTAGCTCGTGGCCCCCAGATGCACGTACGCACCCGCGCCCCCTGCCTGCTCGCTGAGCGCCTTCACCATAGCCATCAAATCGTGGTGAATCTCATCCTCGATTTCATTCACCCGTTCCATTTTAACCCGGGCCTTTGCACCCTCTATTTTCCCGACTGCATCCCTGGGAATATTTCCCAGCTTCGCATGCGCCTTCACAAGCGCAATTTCGACATCCATCCACCTGTCCAGCTTCGTCTTGTCGCCGAAAATCCCGCTCATCCCGGTCCTGTACCTTCCGTCCAAAGGTGAAACGATATCCATAAGCATCCCAATTCCCTTATCGGAAACCGCATTTTAAAGCTTAATCCACGAACATAATTCCATGTACTCTTCAAAGATTTCCGCGATGCTGAAGAAGGCAGGGATTTCCATAGGCGACCTAGTGAGAATTGAAAAAGCCGGCCACACCCACGAAGGCATACTCATGCCCCGCGCAGGAGAGAGCGATGAGCTGGTGCTCAAGCTCGAAACCGGCTACAACATAGGGATAACTCTTGAAGGCGCGAAGATGGTCCTGATAGAAAAAACTCCAAAGAAACCCGAACCCAGCGAGAAATCCCATCCTCGCGGCGAAATCGCGATTCTCGGCTGCGGAGGCACCATCTCTTCGAAAGTGGACTACAAGACCGGCGCAGTTTCCCCTGCATTGAGCCCTGAGGACATTTCCAAATCCTTTCCGCTCCTTAATTCAATAACCTCTTTTCACACTCTTTCCCTTTTCCAGCTCCTCTCCGAAGACATGACAGTGGGGCACTGGAAGAAAGCCGCAGAAGCTGTCGCAGAAGAAATCAAGCAGGGCTCCAAGGGCGTCGTGCTCATGCACGGAACGGACACGATGCATTACACTTCAGCCGCGCTGAGCTTCGCGCTCCAAAATCTCCCGGTTCCAGTAGTGTTCGTGGGCTCCCAGCGTTCTGCGGACCGGCCGAGCAGCGACAACGAGCAGAACCTCCTGAACGCGGCACTCGTTGCGAAATCCGGCATCGCGCACGCGGGGATATGCATGCACGCTAATTCCAGCGACGATTTCTCCTATTTCCATTTGGGAACAAAGGCGAGGAAAATGCACACTTCCCGCAGGGACGCGTTCAAGTCCATAAACTCCCTGCCGCTCGCAAAAGCAGACTACAAGACAGGCAAAGTCGAGCCGCTCATCCAGGATTACAGCAGGCGCGACGAGAAAAGAAAGCTTGAGATGCACAACCACTTCTCTGATAAAGTGGGAATGCTTTACATGCACCCTGGCATAGACCCTAAACTTGTAGAGGCGTTCTCCGAATATGACGGTTTGGTGCTCGTGGGGACCGGCCTGGGACACATGCCTGCAAACCTCGGGAACGACAAAATGAGCAAAAGCCTTGTTCCCGCAGTGAAATCACTTATTGATTCCGGAATCCCGACCGTGATGAGCTCCCAGACGATTTACGGGAGGATAAACATGGACATCTACTCGACAGGCCGCGCGCTCCAGCAGGCGGGGGTCATAGGCAACGGCGCTGACTGGACTCCTGAAACCGCGTTCGTCAAATTGAGCTGGGTTCTCGGGAAAGAGAAGAAGATGGAAAAAGTGAAGGAGCTGATGATGAAAAACATCGCGGGGGAAATAAGCGAGCGCACGAATTACGAGGAAAAATTCATTGATATCTAACCTTTCCATCCGCCATCTATTTCACGCATGATCTTTTGCGTGCTCTTCTTTGATTTGAATGTGCCTGCCAGCTTCTTTAGCTTAATTATTTTTTTGTCAGGTTTTTCCTGCTTCTGGCCCATCCAATCATCTAAAGGGCCTTGAATTTCTTCTCAGTGGCATCATCCCGAATCCGCTCTGCATCGCAAGGCTCTTCTGCGCCCTCTCCAGCTCCAGCGGGTCAAGCGCAGCCCTCAAATCCGCCTCGATGAGCACCGCAGGATACGCGTAGCTCCTGTTTATCCTGGAAAGCGAATACACGAACGACGCAATCCCGCTGAAATCAGGGGAAAAGAATTCCACCCTGAGCGGCCTGTCCCCTTCCACGGGCTTCAGGTACATCGCGTTCAGCGCAGACCCGTATTCCCCGAAATCCCTGAGCACCGAGTGCCTCTTTGCATCCGCAGTATATTTGAAAGCGAAAGTGCGCTCCCCTTCCCTGAGCAAATGGCTCAGGAAAACAGAATCCGAAGTGTGCACGTCCACCTCCGCTCTCACTATATCCACGAACCTTTTCGCCCTGCTGTCCTTTATCACTCCCACCATTTCGCATTTCCCTTCCTTCGCGCTCTCAAAAAGTTTTCTGTACAATCTCACCAGATTGTGATACTCATACGCAATGTCACTGTCATCCGGAGGCTTGTCCGAAGGGAGCGGAACCAGCGAGCCGTCCATGAGCATGAACTTCGGACTCTTTTTCTCAATCGCATCAATCGCGCACTCGATTTCCTTCCTTAGCCTGAACAGCGACCTGAACGCCATCACCTCGCGCTCATCCAATCCCAACTTTATTTCGTAATCCGGCTCCGGGAACGCGTTGGGCAGGTACTCGTGCGAAACCAGACCAGAATTGTTGTAATCAAAAAGCGCAGCCGCGGCCCTTGCAATCACCAAATCCGTCCCGTGCATTTCCTGGGCCAATAAACCGCCATCCACAGCGCCCACCAATCCATCCACTTTCACTTCCTTGAGCGGATGCACAAGCTCCTTTTCCAGCGCCTCGACAAAAACGTGGTTTGCCACCCTGAATTTCGCGGCTTTCCCCCTGATTTCATCCTCCATCGCACGTATGTGCTCAGCCGCGGCCTTGATTTTTTCGAGCATAGTTTTAAATTCCGATTATAAGTTATTAACCCTTATGGGCATTCTCGATTCCCTCAGGGCAAAAAATTCGGATTTGAAGCAGGCGATAGTGGTGCGCACTGATTTGGAGATGGGCAAAGGCAAGGCAAGCGCCCAGGTCGCGCACGCCTCGCTCTCCTCTTATATAGATGTAGAGCATACCGACCATTCAATCGCGGAAAAATGGATTGACGAGGGGATGAAGAAGATAGTATTGAAAGTGAAGGACGAAAAAGAGCTTTTCCTGTATTTCCAGCACGCCAAGGACGCAGGGCTTCCGGTTTCCATAATAAGGGATGCAGGCCTTACACAAATAGAAAGCGGAAGCGCCACATGCTTCGCCATCGGCCCCGCACCTTCATCAGACATAGACAAGATAGTGGGAAAGCTCAAGCTCCTCTGATGCGTGCTTTCGCTGCCTCCACGGGCTTATTTTTAATCATTTGGCGCCTAATCCATCCATGATACTTTCCGACAAGGACATAATGGCGTACATGCGCAAGGGCGCGATAAAAATCCGGCCTTTCAGGAAAGAGCAGCTCGGAACCGCGAGCGTGGACCTCACCCTTTCAGGCAAATGGGAATTCTTCAAGAAGAAGCTCCTCGGAGCCCAGGTGGACTTGGAAAAAGTGCCTTTCCGTGAGGCAGTTGAAAAAGTGCATGCGGATTACGCCATCCTGGAGCCGGGGCAGATTGTGCTCGCGGAAACCCTGGAGAAAATCACGCTACCGGCAAACATAATGGGCAAGCTCGAAGGCAGGAGCAGGTACGCGCGCATGGGCCTCTCAGTGCACATCACGTCCGCGATAGTGCAGCCCGGCTCCAGCAACCACCAAATCCTTGAAATACTGAATTCAGCCCCGTTCGCAATAGTCCTGCACAAGGGAATGCGCCTCTCCCAGATTGTTTTCCACGAACTGAAGAGCCCGAGCTCGAAGCCCTACGCGAAATTCGGAAGCATAGCGAGAAACCAGTGAGCGCATGGAAGAAAAATGGAAGGGCGCAGCCGAAATCCTGCTCGCAGCCTTATTGGCGTTTTTCTCGTTTCTGCTCAGTCCCTGGCTCGCCCAGAACTTCGCGCCGTTTGGCTACGTGGGCGTTTTCCTTTTCTCCGTCTTCGCGTCTGCGACAATTTTTCTCCCTGTCCCATCCTGGATCCTGGTGTTCTCGCTTGCCCAATCTTTCAACCCTCTGCTCCTTGGCATATCCGCCGGCCTGGGTTCGGGCATTGGCGAGCTCAGCGGCTACCTTGCCGGGCGCGGAGGAAAATACCTGATCGGCGGCGACAAGACCGCATTTTTCGAGGAACATAAAAAATGGATAGTGAAAGCCGAGTTCCCCACCTTATTCATCGTGTCGTTCCTGCCCAATCCTTTTTTCGACATAGCCGGAGTCGCCGCAGGAATCCTTAACGTTCCGCTCTGGCGCTTCCTTCTGGCAGTGGTGCTGGGAAAAATCCTGCGGTTCACCCTGCTTGCATATTTCGGAATCCAGATTCTCGGAGCCTTCGGGCTGATGTGACCGCATGCCCAAATTAGTAATCCTGGACCTGGACGAAACCCTGCTCCGCATTCCAGCGGACTGGGAGAAAGTAATGGCAGAAGTGATTGAATACGGCAGAAGCCAGGGCGCCGCGTTCAACCCTTCCGACCAGGTAATCCCGCTCTCCTCCGCAGTTTCCAGCACGCCTGAGCGCAAATTGGAAGTGGATTCCATATGGCGCAGGCACGAACTCTCTTCAATTGAAAAATCCGGCGTCGTGCGCTACGCGAAAGCCGAGAGTTTCGTGAAAAAAATGAAGAAGCGCGGCATGCTTCTCGCGATAGCCTCGAACAACACCCACGCAACCGCGGAGAAGGCGCTGGCTCTCGCTGGGCTCTCGCAGTTTTTCGACTTAATAGTGTGCAGGGACGACGTTCATGAAACAAAGCCCGGCCCGGAGATGCTCCTCAGAATCCTGGACAGGTTCGGAATCGCAAAAGAAGAAGCTGTTTTCATAGGCAACAGCGAGACGAGCGACGCACCTGCAGGAAAAGCCGCAGGCGTAAGAACGCTCATAGTGAAGCCGGATTCCGCATTCCCGCAAATTGAATAAATCCTGCCGAAGCGTGTTAAAATATAGTTTTTTAAGTTCTTCCCCCATATATCTTTTTGTGGGTGGATGGACGCAAAACGTAGCCTAACTAGAAAAGATCCAGGCACTTACAGAGAGGGCTACAATAGCACCCCTAAACACGGCCCGCTGATTCTCCATCCGCTGCTTGACAGCATGCTCGCCGTGAATCCGGCCCAATTCATAAGCCGGAAGATAGATGAAACGCTCGTAAAGATTCCGGGCGCTCTCAAAACAGACCAACCGATATGGACGTTTGAAGTCGTAGTTTTTCCAAAGCCCTATGGCGCTTTTGAAAAGGGCGTGGATATAATAGACCCGATAACAGGCTGGATTTTCCCGTGGATGCAGATACCCGGAAGCGCCTTCGGGGTTAAAGGCATTGCCCTTCAATTCATTCCTTCCTTATCGGGCAGCGGTGAAGGCACCGTTGTAAGCCCCAGAAATTCAAAAGCCATCATTACGGTGGAAGATTTTATTCAAGGGGCCATGGGCGAGGGAGCTGTGCATCCAGGCTCTCGTTTGGCCACAGTCAAGGCGGCAACCGGAAATCAGCTTCGCACGCTCAAGCGGCCACCCACCGAAGGAATACGCATTGCAACTAGATGTGCATTTGACTGGAATCTCATAAGCCTTGCGGACCATCCGGATAAAGAAAGGTTCTGGCTCGTATTTTTGCAGCCCATCGCCAAATCCATGGTGCCCGAATCATCCGAACAAAAACCTCCGGATTCCACGTCAAGCAGGATTCCGAAAAGAGTTGACATACAACCCGATTCTGAAGTCGAAGTATTGATGCACGGGCTTAAAGAAGTACTGGGCAAATGAGCGCCCGCCCCCTAATCCTGAAAAGAAAAAAGTGCAGGAGTCATTTTGGCTGTTGCCAAAAGTTCCTTCATTTTAAAAATAAAATGCAGGGAGCAAGATTGTCAGCTTGCTGGCAATTTTTGGTCGCCAGACCAAAGCTTTTGAACTTGCGCAGCTGCTAGAGCACCAGACCCTGAATCTGGCACGTTTGACCGGGCTCCGCCATCCCTGCACCATATCCCTTTCTTTTTAGAAAAAAGAAAGGTCTGAGGTCTTTACCCCAAAGAAAAACTATCTTTGAGGTTAATATCAATAGCCCCGACCGGATTTTCTCTACTCCCGCTGCCGATAAGCGAACGGGGGTATCCAGGAATAAGGGGGTTCCTTTCAAACAAAATAAAACCCCCTGTCTTTCGAACCGGTGTCACAAGGTCCAGAGCCTCGTATCCTTGACCGCTAGACTACGGGGCTATTGCAGATGACTTACTCTGCAAAAGTTTTTATATATCCCGCCCCCATCTACAATAAGCAGCAATTACGATTTGTATTGGAGGTGTTCGAATGGCATGGGAAGTCCTTGTTGGTTGCGCGCCCGTGGTGGCAATAGGCGCTCTGGCGATTGCGGCCGCTTCAATAAAGATAGTGATGCAGTACGAAAGCGGGATAGTGTTCACGCTAGGAAAGTTTTCAGGCATTGCGAACCCCGGGATAAATTTCATCATCCCGCTGATACAGAGCATGCGCAAGGTGGACACGAGGATACTCACGATCGACATTCCCAAGCAGGAAGTCATGACCAAGGACAACGTGCCGATGGGCGTTAACGGCGTCGTATTCTTCAAGGTGGAAAACGTGGAGAAAGCGGTGCTCCAGATACAGGATTACCACTATTCCGTTTCCCAATACGCGCAAACAGCTTTGAGGGACGTGATAGGCAGCAAGGAGATGGACGCCGTGCTTTCCAACCGCGACGAAGTCGCGAACGAGATAAAGATAATAGTGGACAAGGAAACCACGGAATGGGGCATCGACGTCACCAACATAAAAATCCAGGACATCGAGCTTCCAGCGGACATGAAGCGCATAATGGCGAGGCAGGCCGAAGCCGAGAGGGAGAAGCGGGCCAAGATAATAGAGAGCGAGGCCGAGCTCATGGCATCGGAAAAGGTGGCGAAGGCCGCGCAGATGCTTGCCAGCACTCCGGGCGGGTTGCACCTAAAGACGCTCCTCACGATTTCCAACGTCGCGGCGTTCGACGGCAACTCGGTGGTTTTCGTGACTCCGATTGAATTGCTGGAAGCGATAAAGGGCTTTACGGGCATGAAGAAAAAGCAATAGCCCTTTTATTCTTTTTTATTCCTATTATACTACTATTTCTCGGGCTGGTAGATCAACGGCAGATCGCATCGTTCGCATCGATGAGGCTGAGGGTTCAAATCCCTCCCAGTCCATACCCATATCCCCTTTTCTTTTGACTCAGCGGTCGACTATTCGACCGCTTCGCCGTAAAAACCTTCGGTTTTTCCGGAAAAGAAAAGGGGCTGAGGGTTTCACCCCTAAAAGAAAAACGGCTTGAATTGCATTTCGACCACAATTTGCCTCGAAACGTCGAGGCAATCCCCCAAAAAGAAAACTATATATTCTATATCTGTTTATCCTGCTTGGGTGGATTTATGGGATTGATTCAGGAATTCAAGGATTTTCTGCATGAATACAAGGTGATGGGGCTTGCAGTGGCTTTCATCATGGCCGTGGCCACGAACACGCTCATAAAGGCGCTCGTTGACGACCTGATAATGCCCTTTGTAGGCATAGTGCTCCCGAATGGCGATTGGAAAACCGCGACTCTCGCCCTAGGGCCGCTGCTCCTGAAATGGGGCGACTTCCTGAGCGCGCTCATAAACTTCCTGATAATGGCATTCGTGGTGTTCATCATCGCGAAGATGGTGCTCAAGGAGGAGAAAGTGACAAAGAAATAATTTTCCTTTTTTGTTGTATTTGTAAATTCGAACGCGGTTCTCATTTACAAATGCCCAAAAATTTTTGCTAAAATTTCTGGCATGCTTTTTTAAATCTGCACATCCAAAACATTTTACTTCTATACATCTATTCATCAGTGATGCTGGATGATTCCTAACATATACCAGGGCGATTATCGCAGGCTGATAATATTCCCGCTCATACTCCTGGCCGTTTCGGCGTTCTTCATTCCGCAGATAAAGCTCGGGGTGGACTTCCAGGGAGGAACCCTCATCATAATAGACCTGGAGGAGCACGTGGACGCGGACCAATTGCGCAACAGCCTCGCGTTGGAAGGCCTCTCAGGAACCGTGAAAGTGTACACCACCTCATTCGGGGAAAAAGCCGAGGTGGAAATCCCGCAGAATCCGGATTTGGTGAAAGCGGATTCCTTGATAGGCCTGTTCAACACAAAACTGGAAGAGGTTTCCAGGCTGGAAGCCCAGGCGAACGCCAATTCCTCGTACATGGGCCAATACCTTGACGAGCGGAAGAACCTGAACAACATTTCCAATTCCTTATTCGCGCTCGCAGGCAACGACACGAATGCCGGGGATTTCGAAAACCTGAACGCGCTCAAGTCCGCTGTTTCAGCTTCTTACCGTTCAGTCTACGACAATTACAAATCCACAATCTCCAAGTCAATAGACAAATACGTGAAATACAGCTCGTTCAGCATACAGAGCGTCAGCCCGGCGCTTAGCGCCCAGTTCATAACCAACGCCCTCAACGTGGCGGCAATAGCAGCAATCCTCACCACCATCCTGGTATTCATCTTTTTCAGGGACTTCATACCCAGCATCGCGGTCATAACTGGCGCGCTGTGCGACGTGTTCATCGCATTGGGCGCGATGGGGCTCTTGGGAATCCCGTTCACGCTAGCTTCCTTCGCAGCCCTGCTGATGATCCTAGGTTTTTCGCTGGACACGGACATACTGCTCACGATGAGGATGCTCAAGCGCGCAGGGGACCCCAGGGAAAAGGCGTTCGACGCGATGAAGACCGGCGTGACGATGAGCGTCACCGCGTTCTTCTCATTCCTCATACTTTACCTGATAAGCATGTACACGCACATCGCAATCTATTCCGAAATCTCGGGAGTCGCGCTCGCGGGCCTGTTCGGCGACATATTCGCCACATGGTGCATAAACGCGGTCGTGCTCCTGCTTCACGTGGAGGGAAAATTATGATAGCTGACCTGCTCAAGGAAAGGAGGAACCAGCTCCTGCTCGCGCTCTTCGCGCTCTTCCTAGGCGGCACTTTGCTCTATTCCAAATACTCCGGGCTCATACTCCTGTTCGCGTTCTTCCTTTTCGGGACTTTCTCCACCGTGTGGAAGAACAAGAACGCGCGCTTCCTTTCCCTAGCGCTCCTGATAGTGCTTTCATTGGCCAACGTCGCGTTCAACGGCGTGAAATTCGGGATAGACTTCTCAGGGGGAACCAGGATACCAGTGGTGCTCGAGCACTCAGTGAGCGAGTCCACCATGACCGAAATGGTGCAAATAATAAAGAGCAGGGCCTCGGTCCTCGGTCTTACGGAAGTGAAGGTCCGCGCGGTCGGAACCTCGCAGATAGACGTGGAGGTTCCGGGCACGGACGAGAACCTGATAAAGAGCATAGAGGATGTCCTGAGGCACCAGGGTGTTTTCGAAGGGATAGTGGACGGTAAAGTCGCGCTTAGCGGCGAGGACATACTTCCTGGAACCATATACTCCATATCCGCGACCCAGCTGAGCGGAGCTGACTGGGGCGTGGGATTCTCAGTCACCAGGAGCGGCGCTGACGCGTTCGCCCAGACGGTGAAGGGGAAAGCAGAGTACCCATTGTACATGTTCCTCGACAGGCCCAAGGACGCGGCGATTTTCATCTCCCTGGAGGACCTCAAGGGAGGCAAGACCATCGCGGACAAGGACGTGCTGGAAATGGCCAACAAGTCCCTGCGGCTCGACGGGGACGACATCCAGCTTTTCATACTGGACGATTTCGGCTACAACGCGACCGCGAACGGCACTAAGGCCCTGGTTTCCGCGAACTTGGACAATTCCACCAAAGAGAAAATACGCTCGCTCGGCTTCAACGTCACCGAAGTCGAGGACATAAAGCCGGTGTTCAGGACCGGCGCTTCGGCCCGCGACTCGGCGATGGAGCAGTGGCCCGCGATAGGGCTGCTTTCAGCGCCCCGCCTCTCCGCCGGAGTGACCAACGGCGTGCCTTCCTACGGATACTCCATAACAGGCGCGGCTCAGGGCGTGGGCACCGAGCGCGCGGTGAACGCGCAGAACGAAGTGAAAAAAATCACCTCGATTTTGAAAGGCGGCTCGCTTCCGGTCCAAATCTCATTGGGCAGCAGGACCTCCATCCCTGCGCCGCTCGGACAGCAGTTCCTCCAGCTCAGCCTCCTGGGCATACTCGCATCCATAATCGCGATATCCCTTTTCGTTTCGGTGCGGTACAGGCACTGGAAGCTCGTGCTCCCCATAGTCGCGGTGAGCATTTCCGAGCTCATAATACTCGTTTCCCTGCTCGGCTCGTTCACAATTGATTTGGCGGGCATGGCCGGAATCCTCGCGGCCCTAGGAGTCGGAGTGGATTCGCAGATAGTCATTACCGACGAACTGGCGAAGAAGGACGGGAAGAACCACGAGGAAAAGCTCTCGCACGCGTTTGACATCATAACGACCAACGTCGCTGTCGCGGTTGTTGCAATGCTGCCCCTGCTTTTCAGCGGCATGGTAGAGATAATCGGGTTCGCGCTCTCCACCATAATAGGCTCACTGCTCGGATTCATGCTCTCCAGGCCGGTCTACGCGCTCCTCGTGGAGAAGCTGATGGAATAAACAATTTTTGACCCTCAGTCCCCTAGCGCAAGCCATATAAATCTTTTCGCCGTAACCATATATGGTGATGTGTATGCTCAAAACCACAGTGCTTCTCCGCGAAGACGTCTACGAGATGCTGGTGCGGGAGTTCGGGAAAAGGAACGTCTCCAAAGGCATAAACGAGTACCTGTTCGAGCATATGTTCACTGAGAATCAGAAAGACATGTTCGCCAAGGACAAATGGCTGCAGAAAGCAGGAACCAGGGACCTGAGGGACCACCATGAGCGTGACCTTTGACAGCTATGCCTGGATAGAATATTTTTCCGGGAGCACGAAAGGGGAACGCGTCAGGCGCATTGTGGATGACACAGGGCAGATATTCACGCCTTCCATCTGCCTGATGGAAATAGTTTCAAAATACATCCGTGAGGGAAAACCTTTCGCGGACAGGGCGGATTTCATCATGTCCCGCAGCAGTATAATAGACATCACCAAGGAGATTTCCCTGCTTGCGGCCGAGCTCAAGGAGAAAGAGAAGCTGCCTGGAGTGGATGCCCTAATATACGCGTGCGCCCGGTCCAGGAGTTCCAACCTGCTCACCGGAGACCAGCATTTCCGCGGCAAGGACGGAATAGATTTCCTGGATTGAACAAAACACGCATTTATATTTTTGCATTTCCATCCTACTTCGGGTGCTGCTATGGAAAAACTCTACGAAGATGCGGAAACCGGATGCTGCCCGCGGTTCGACCCCGGACCCTGGGACAAAAAGCGGATAACCTGGAAGAACAAGCTGTTCCTCAAGGACCGCGTATTAAGCATTTTTCACATCCCGCTGAATTTCGGCCAGGTAATCGTGAAGAACATGGAAATGATACAAAAGGCGGACGCGCTTTCTCCCAAGCCGCTCATGCTCTCGGACGAGAATTCCATTTTCGGAAGCGACGTGTACATCGCAACTTCCAAGGAAGTCCCGGGCGCGAACATGGTGAAGATTTCCGGAACGTTCCTCTCGAAAGTTTTCGAAGGCCCTTACCAGGACATGGGCAAATGGATTGCCGAAATGCACGAATACGCAAAATCGGAAAAGGAGGAGCCCAAGAAAACGTATTTCTTCTACACCACCTGCCCGAACTGCGCAAAGCACTACGGCAAGAATTACACTGTAATTCTAATGCAGGTCTGACGATTTGCCCCAATCGAAATAGTTCTATTCCTTCACGACAGTTCCGTTGTGCGATTTTCCTTCAATGGCTTTCTTCACGTCCTCAAGGTTCCTTCCATTCACGAAATGGGCCTCGATTTTGGAGCGCGCGATGAGCTTGCACGCCAGCAAATCGAACACGAAGTTCTCCCCTGCCCTGCGCGAATCCCCCTTTGTCGCCAATTCAATCAGCTCCGCGTACTTCATCCTCTGGAACTTCTTAGCCTTGGGGTTGTTCCTCGGGTTCGAATCGTAAATCCCATCCACGTTGCTCATGTTCACGAGCCTTTTCGCGTGCAGCGCCTCTGCAAGCAAAGCGGAATCAGTGTCCGTGCTTATCCCGGGGATGGTCCCGCCCATGACCACGATCCTGTGGTCCATCGCAGCGTTGCGCGCCTCGTTGAAATTCGTGATCACTTTGGGGTGCGCGTGCCCTGCGAGCGCGCCTCTAATCAGCGCGGCGTTCTGCCTGGTGCTCACAATCGCTATCTCGTCCGCCTCGAATTCGTTCGAGCCCAGCTCGCGCGCCGCCTGCGCGTAAATCCTCGCGGTCCTCCCGCCCCCTGTGACAATCCCGAAATTCAGCCTGCTTTCAGCAAGAACCTTCACCAGCTTCTTCACGAATTCCGCGTCCGGCGTGCCTTCGGGGTTTATTATGCCCCCTCCAAGAGAAAGAACTATCCATTCAGCCATGCAATCACGCGTTTATTTGTTCGCCCATATTTTAAACGTTTGCCGGCCTTAACCTATCCAGGTGTTTTGATGCTTGACATAAAGGACATAGAAAAAGCGCTGATAAAAAAAGAGGCAGTTCTCGACGAGCTGATAAGGAAGAACAGGGAGATAGTGCGCACCACCGCGAATTCCATCAAGGAGATGCACGCCGGAAAGCCCGCAGAGGCGAAGAAGCTCCTGGATTCAGCGGAGAAGGAGATGCGCGCCCTCTCGGCTTTGGTTTCCGAACACGGCATGGACTCCCACCACATAATGCAGGAGTACGCCGAGGCGCGAATACTTCTATTTGCGATAGAGCGGAAAGAGCTTCCTTCCAGCACCGACCTTGGCGTAACTCCTGAATCCTACCTGAGCGGGCTCCTGGACTGCATGGGCGAGCTCAAGCGCGAGATGTACGAGTCCCTGCGGAAAGGGAAGCGCGAGGACGCTGAGTACTTCTTCGGGCTCATGGAAAAAATCTACGACGAGCTTTTGCCGCTCAAGTTCTCGTCCGCGCTCCTTCCGGATTTCAGGAGGAAGCAGGACGTCGCGAGGATGCAGATAGAACAAGCCAGAGGCGAACTTTTATAAATTTTTTAAATGATTTAGGACCGTGAAAACATGAAAAAACTCCTCCTGCTCCTTCCGGCGCTGCTCATTCTCCTCGCCGGCTGCCCTGGGACGCCTCCGGACCAGCCCCCGCAGCAGAACATCACCATTACCCATGTGAACGTGAGCCAGTTCACCGTTACCATGGAAACGGAAACGATAATAACCGGCGAAAACGTGATAGTGATAAACAACACCCAAAACGAGACCAACACGACCGCGAACAGGAGCATACCCGATTACACTTTCAACCCGAACCAGACGCTCGCGGTTTATTTCATAAACGTCTCGTACATAAAGGATTGGTCCCCCAACGCGAGCAATGAGCGCCAGGGCGAGGCGATACTCCTGAAAAAAGGGGATGCCGACATACTCATAGACGCAGGCCCGAAGGAGCGCGCCGTTTATCTGGTAAACTTCCTGAGGGAAAAAGGCGTGGATGATATAGATCTCCTGGTTTCCACGCATGCGCGGCCCGAGAACTACGGAGGGATGGACACGCTCCTGGACCACATAGATGTGGAAATGTTCCTCTGGACAGGCTACGACGGCGGGGATTCCGCCTACGCGGCGGCAGTCCAGAAGGCCAAGAGCGAAAGCAGGAAATCCATGGAATCCAAGTACCTCCAGAACATCAGCATAAATGGAATAAACATCCTGGTGATAAACCCCCGGGACGGCGACGCGCGCTTCAAGTCCATAGACAACGACGGCATAGTGCTCAAGATAACCGACAGGAACTTCTCGCTCATGACCACCGGGGACATAGCCTACGGCGCGCAAACCCTGATAGCCAATGCTCCGGACTACAGCCCTGCGTGCAACGTGCTCCAGATACCGAATTCCGGCCTTGGGACAGGGAGCTCGCAGATAGACGTGTTCCTGGTGAAGGTGAAGCCCCAGTCCGCGATAATAACCGGCTCGCATTTCGACCCTGCGAACGAGCGCTATTCGCTGACCGAGCGCCTCAAGCTCAGGAACATCACCTACTACACTAATTTCCAGAACAAATCAACCAATGTGGTGAAAATAGTCACGGACGGCTACACCTACTCAATTTTGACCAGCTAGATTTTGCCGGAAAAAAGAAACGGGTGAGTGCAGGAGCAAGGCAAGCTGAAGACAAGAGATAAAGGATGAGAAAGATAAAAAGACAAGGGAAAATAGAAAAAAAGGTCCGGAAAAAACAGGAAATAAGGCTAAAAGAGAAAAAGAAATGCTATTTCAGGAACTTCGCGATCTCCTTCTCGCTCATCGTCACGAACTTCTTCCTGCTCCCTTCGACATAGGAGATTTCCACGTTTTCCCCCTGGAGCTTCTCCTCGCTGGTCTTCTTGAGCGCGTTGAGCGCGAGCCCTATCGCATCGTCCAGGCCCATGCCATCCTTGTACCCCTTTTCCAGAATCTCGTCCACTTCCTTTTTCCCGCTCCCTATGGAATCGGCCTTGAACCCGGTCATCGCCCCTGAAGGCTCGGCCTCGTACAGCCTCGGCCTGTCGTCATAACCAGCTATGAGCAGGGAAACACCGAACGGCCTTATCCCGCCGTACTGCGTGTAAACCTGCATGAGGTCGCAGATGTCCCTCGCAATGGTCTCCACGGGTGCCGGCTCGCTGTAGCTCAGCCTGTGCTTCTGCGCCTCCAGGCGCCCTGTATCCACCAGCTTCCTCGCGTCCGCGATGAGCCCGGAAGCCGTGAAGGCGATGTGCGAATCTATGTCGAACACCTTCTTGAGCGAGTCCGGCACTATGAGCTTGCTGTAAGTGCTTTTGTGCGCTATGAGCGCGACGCTGTCCTTCGCGACTATTCCTATCGCGGTTGCGCCTCTTTTCACTGCCTCCTTTGCGTATTCAACCTGGAACAGCCTGCCGTCCGGGCTGAACACAGTGATGGCCCGGTCGTATGCCTGCGGAGAAACCCCGTACATAAATTCACCTCGTTAATCTCACTCCTAAATTAGTTTCACCGGTATTGTGAACCTATTTCATATATAAATCTATTCATTCTTATTGCTGAACGGGAGGTAATAATGCGGCTTGTTCATCTGCTTTACGCATCACTTTTCGTTCCGCTGGCTTTCGCCTACACACTGGAGCAGCTCGCGCTTCCGGCATTGTGCATTTCCGCATTCGCGATACTTCTGGCAATCGCGGCTGCCGCCTTCATATACTATAATGCAGAAAATAAAGAAGAGAGCCAGGAAGAAGAGCGTTCTGATTCAATCCAGCCGGAAAAACCCGCACACAGCCCGGCCTCCGGCGCCCATCCAGCCCATGCGGCTTCTTTGGCCCGCCAGGCACAGTCCGAGCCAATCCCGGCCCATAACTCCGGGCGCAAAATGCTCATGGCGCTTTTCGTGCCTGCGCAGAAATCCAACGGCTGGAAATCAGAAACAAGGGCCCGGATGTTCAGCATCTCAGAGAACTAGCAATCATTTCCTCTTCCTGGATTTCGCAGGGCTTTTTTTCACGTTTCCCCTTGGTCCACGCTTCTCCTTCCTCCCTGGCCCGCGCTTCGCTTTTCGGAGCTTGCGCGAAGTTTTCACCGAACCTCCACGCATGCGCGGAAGCGCATTCCTGATTGCGGAAGATATCCCCTCGTACACGTTCTCGTCCACCACCCCCAAGTAAATCCCCTTGCCGAAAGGGGTGGGCTGCTCCGCGTTCGCGACCACGACGCGCACCTTCTTCCCTACCTCCAGCCCGCCGAGCTCAGCCCTGGAGCTTTCTATTTCCCCGCTCCCGTTGAGCGAGTATATGTCCAGGTGCGTCGGAGTGGCCAGCACGAGCACGCTCTGCTCCGGGCTGCCGCCCCTCTTTATCGCGCATCCGCAAACCATTTCGTAATCAGGAATCTCCATGCCCTTCGCGCGCTCCGCGAGGTCCGAAGTCTCGAACGCCCCCTCGTTCCCGTTGAAGGAAAGCCCGTTGGTTATGCGCGTGACGCTCCTGTGCGGGTCCACCATGCTCCTTTCAACGGTCCATTCGTTCACTTTCAGGAGCTCTTCGCTCAGCTCCAGATTGAATTTCAATTGCTTCAGAATCCTGCGCCTCGCCAGCGCCCTCGTATTCAATATCATCTCCGCGATTTCCGCCTGCTTTATGTTCCCCTCCATTGCATTCCCGGGCGCATGCGCTTCGCTGAATTTTTTCCTTTTTTCTCGTTCCTTTACAGCAAAAGCTTCCCGCCTCTTCGCGAGCTTCATGCGTTCCATGGCGGAATAAATGCGCACATAATTTAAAAGCCTAATTCCGCCCGGCCATCGGCTTGCAATAGTCCGCAAATCATCCATCTCCAGGAGTTTTTCCTCGGCGCCTTTATACTCCGCTTTTCGCCCTGCGCGTGTGTGGGATTTGGTAAATTTTAGGTAATTCTACGTCGTAAAAATGCGTTTTCCCTGATGCAGAACATTTATAAAGTGTAATGGAAAAAGCTGTTTATCCGCCGGTCTCTGCACATAGAGCTGGCGTGATTTCTGTGGAACGATGCGTTGGACGAATGATTCTGCGCAATTGCCGCGCTTGAAGCATTGCTTCTGTGCGGCCTGATATTGAAACGATGGTGGTATGAATGGATGGAAACTCAACTTGGAAGTCTGGTTTGACAGCTTTGCTCGTGTTCGCGTTCTTCGCGGGCGCGCTTTTCGCCGATGCACCCACTGTGGGCACGGTATACGTGAGCGGGTTCAACGCCACCGGACAGGTGGTATTCGCCTCATTTGAACTTGCCGGAGGCGACCCGAACGTCACTTCCTGTCACTACAATCCAAGAATAGGCATAGCCGGCTGGCACCTGATGAACGAGTACAACAACATCCATCTGCTCTGCTACGACTCCAATGCCGACCTCCATGAAGCCCCTTCGCTCGATACCATACGCGTCCAGGCCACCAACGCGAACGGCACCGGCGAATCGCCAGCCAACGTAACTCTTGATATATCGCCTCCAAGCACCTGCGACGTTTCAGCCATAGACGAGCTTTCAGCTTATGCTTATGTCACCGGCACTACGATATACTATAATAACATATCAGCCGGCGATTTCAACGTAACCGTTGATGCTGCCGACGACGACTCAGGAATCTACTACGTAAGCTTCCCGGGCACGGTTTCCAACGGAGACTACGCATACAGCGTCCCCTACCTGCTTAACTATAACTGGACCACATCCAGCACCGCGACCTTCAATCCGGCAACAGCGACCTGCTACGACAACATGAGAGTGAACAACGACACCACCACGTTCAGCGTGATTCTGGACAACACCGCGCCGGTTATTGGAACGGTTTCCATAGTTCCATCCTACTTCAACGGGAGCATGCGTTATGTTTCAATACTCTCCAACATATCCGCTACAGCCAGCGACAGCGGCTCAGGAATCAATGAATCCACCTGCGAATACTACACTGATGGAAGCACCTGGACTGCGGCAGACGGCTACACCGGCGGCGAGTGCTATGAAACTGACGCTGACACGTCCGCGGCAAGCGAGATAAACATGCGCGTATGGGACAACGTCAACAACTCGGACGCAGACAACGGAACCCCGCCCCCCGTTGACG
>JBAZLI010000004.1 GCA_041650355.1 Candidatus Micrarchaeia archaeon
TTCCCTTCGTGCACTTTTCCCAAAACCCCATCCAGATTCTTCCTGTGGAAAACGCTCACCATGCCCATGCTTCCTCCCGCAGAGCAGAACACGTACGGTATCTTCATCCTCTTGCAGAAAGATGAAATCATCCGCCTCGTTTCCACGTTGTCCGTGCAGTCCAGCACAACATCGCATTTCTCAAGCATCTCAACATTCGTCCTGTTAATCTCCTCGCCCCGCCGCTCCACTCTCACTTTCGGGTTTATCTTCTTGGCCTTCCGCGCCGCGGCATCCACCTTGAGTTTCCCCATGTTCGTGTCCACCGCGTAAATCTGCCTGTTGAAATTCGTGATCTCAAACCTGTCCCCATCAAAAATGATGAAATTCCCGACACCAAGCCTCACCAATATCTCGAACGCAGCGCCTCCTGTTCCGCCCAATCCCACCAATCCAACGCGCGATTTTGCCAGCTTCCCATGCTCGCCCCTGCTGACAGTCCCTATATTTCTAGAAAATATGCCCCCGACCATACCCAATTATTAATTGCCCGATTTAAAAATCACACATGCCTATGATACTCTTTTCGTCAAACGTGCCGGCCAGTGCCAACATAGCTTCATGGCTGCCAGGGCTGGGCTTCGAGCGCACTGATGAAAACAAGTGGATTTTTGAAAAAACAACGCTCCTCGATACTAAAGTGCAGAAAATCCTGGACGTCCCGACTGATTCCAAAACCGATTATTTCATCGTCCTTTCCCCGCACAGGAGCGAGGCCAACCTGCAGAGCCTCACGGTCCACATCCCGGGCAACTGGGACAGCGCTGAATTCGGCGGAAATCCCCGGACGCTCAACACCTCGTTCCCAAGCCTCCAGAAAGCCCTCCTGGCGAAGATGCACGGGAAAAACAAGGAATACGGACTCGGCTTCAACGTCAATTACGAAGTGGACCACCATGGCCCCACTATAGGAACGCCCATCCTGTTCGTGGAAATCGGGAGCTCGGAAACCGAATGGAAAAACCCGCTCGCGGGGAAAATAATAGCGGAATCTGTTTTCGAGGCGGTTTGCACGAACCCCTGTAAAAATTCCGAATCTTCAGAGGCGTTTTTCGGTGTTGGCGGAGGCCATTACGCCCCGAAGTTCACCTCCCTCGCGCTGGAAAAAGATTTTGCTTTCGGCCACATGCTGCCGAAATACCGCGCCGATTCAATCGGGCCGGACACGTTCGCGCAGGCGATGGAAAAGAACCTCGGGAAAGTGGAAAAGATAATTCTGGACAAGAAGGGCGCAAGCGGCGAGCAGAAGGAAACAATCCGCCTCCTTGCAAAGGAGCGCGGAATCGAAATCCTGGGGCTTTAACCCGCGCCCGCATCCAGCGCACCCATTCTTTTAAAAAACGTTTTTCGCATCATATCCTCATTCACGCCAAGGTAGCTCAGAATCGGCGCGCCAGCGCCGGTGGGCAATCGGCTAGAGCGCCAGACTCATACAAGGGATTCCGAAGATGAGTTATGAGCCCTTCGGGGCAATGACAAAAAACGTGCGCAAACCGTGGTTTGCAGATTTCGCGATTTAACTTTTGAGAAATCTGGAGGCCGGGAATTCGAATTTCCCCCTTGGCATCCTAATCTTAAATCAAACACTACACCAGGTAGAAGAAAAGCGCCCCGAAAAGCGGTATCGTGAAATTATCATCCACTTCCAGGGGGAGGCTCTCAAACAGCGCGGCAAGCGCCGCGAAAAGGATCCCAATCCACCCTACGAACAGGCACGAGGTCAGTGTTGCGGCGAAAAACGCCGCGAGCCCCTCGGCAGTTTTTTCCTTGTTGTAAAACAGCTTCCTTTCCCCTCGCTCCCCGAGTATCGCAGAAGCCCCGTCCCCGAAAGCGAGCGCGCAGATGACCGCCGCAATCTCGCCCTGGTCATGCAGCACAGTTGCAGCCATGAGCAGCCCGGACACGTACCACGCGGTCGCGTAGCCCGGGAACCTCACGCCCTGCCTCTCGAAATTCCTTATGAACCATCCCGTGAAAGGGACCCGCCAGCCCATGAGAAGCATGTTTATGATGCACAGCCCGCCAATCAGCACGAGCACAAGGAGCGCCACCATCCTGTTCCTTCCGAACACCAGGAGAAACGACAGGAATAGCGCTCCGGCAGTCATATGCAGCGCTTTCCTCCTGGTTTCGCTATTTACGCTTGTTCCCAGCTTCATATTTTCCCCTGTTCATCCAGTTCCACGCTATTTCACTCATGTAATACGTGAAAGGCGCGAGCCCCACGCTCCCTGCAACGTCTTCGAACGAGTGCACCCCCAGGTATATCCTCGTGAACCCGACGAAAACCGCATACGCGAGATATATGAAGAATGTCGGCTTGTTCAGGAACGCGAGCATCACCGTGAACGCAACCAGCGTGTGGCCGCTCGGAAACGAGTTGCTGTCCGGGCACTCCACCTTGCCTGGCTGCACCACGCACGGGCGTTCAGTGTGCACGAATTCCTTTATCGCCGTGGCCAGCAGCACCGCGCAGCCTATCGCAATCACTATCTTCGCGACTTTGGTTTTCCTCCTCTCGGTGAGCAGCACGAGCCCCAGGGTCACGATTATCATCATGGCCTCGTTGTCTATGGCCCTGGCCAGCGCAGTGAGCCAGCCAGCGTCCATTCCTGCAATAGCCATGCTGATGGTGTCCATGTCAAAACACTATGGGATTTGGCCGGATAAAATATAAATCCCAACGAGCGCGGCACCGGCCATCGCGCCGAAATAGAGCGCCATCCTGGAAGTCTTACCCTCCATTTCCGCGATGTAAAAAGAAGTGAGCGCCGCATAGAGGACAACATAAATCGCAGTAGCTTTGGGCGCAATTGCCAGCACGCCCCCGTTAGCGTTTCCAAACGCATCCCCTACTTTAGATAGCACATCTATGGACACGGTCAGAATAACCGGAACCAGCAGCGCGCCGAGCATGAGCGTGTACTTCTGCACTGAAAGCGCGTTTTCCCGCTCCCGCCTCAGCTCCGAGATTTCAAGCAGGTCCTCGGCCAATTCATGCATCCTCTCAGATACGCTGGCGCCGGATACGTGCGCCTTGAGCATCACATCGCACATCCTCCTGAGCATGAACGACTGGTTCCTTTCCCAGAGTTCGGCTAGGGCCTTTTCAGGGTTCACGTTCGCCCTGAGCTGGCGGAGCGTTTTCCCTGCCTCAGGAGAAAGCGGGTCTCCGGCATCAGCCATAATCCCGAATATTTTGTCTATCCGATAGCCCCTGGGCAGTCCAGATACCCTCAAAAGCGAATCCGGGAGCCCTTCCTCAAGCTTTTCAATCCTTGCATCCTCAGCCACCTTCCCTGCGACCGCAAACGCAGCCCCTCCTCCAGCAACTACAACAGCTGCAACTTTCCACACGCTCCCGAGCGGAAGCGCTATCGCCGCAGCCAGCGCGATTGCAAAAAGCAGCGTTATCATTGCCCCGTTTCCCCCCCTTCCTACTGAAAACACATCCGGGGGCATCTGCGACCTGGCCGCGCCCAGCAGGAGCGCCCCGAGCAGCGGGAACCCAGCCACCATCACCAGCGCGAACGTGCCCTGGCTTATCTCCATTCCAGCCCCGAGAGCGCCCACCGATGCGAGCACAAGGAACATCGCAGGCGCAACCACTGTGAGCACGACAAAAACAAGCCCGAAGAACGAGCTTTTCGAAACGTAATCCCTCATCCTGTACCTCTGGAGCGAGAAAAGGTCCTGGGACAGCCTTGCCACGCCCTCGCTTCCGCCGCTCTCGTACGCGGTAATCACCTGCGCAAACACTCTCTTGAGCACAGGGCTTTCGCTCCTCTCCGCCACCGCGGCCAGCGCCTTCGCAAGCCCTGTCCCGCGCCCCGCTTCCTCCAGCGCAGTTCTTATTTCTGCCCCTGCTTCGCCGTAATCCGCAGAAGCCTCGAGCGCCCGCGTGAACGGAATTTTCATGGACAGCAGCATCGCGAGCATCCTCACCACGAGCGGCATCTCAGCTTCCATCCTGGCCATCCTGCTGCGTTCAATTCTCCGCGGCCAGTCAATCATGAAGAAGAACGCGAGCGAGAACGCGGTGCAGAACCCGGCCATCGCAACCAGCGTCCAGCCTCCGAGCGCCAGCGCAGCCGCAATTCCGCACAAAAATGCAGTCAAGAGGGACATAGTGACGTACCCCCCTGGCTTTTTCAGCAGCCGCCCGTACTTCTCCACACTCCTGCTCCTCACTCCGCACCCAGGGAATCGCTCTGAAACCCGCGAAACAATTTCCCAAATCATCTCACATCCCGTAAATTCGCTTCTGCGCGCTTTCAAAGAAAGCCTGGAATTCACCCGGCGCCCTTGCAATCCATTTCGCCCTTCCAGCCAGTTCATCCCTGAATTCGGCCCTGCTCAATCCCAGCGCCCCGGCCGCCCGTTCGCACACATCAGCCCCGAAGTCCACCTTCCCGCTCCGCACAAGCGGCCTGGGGCTTCCATCCCCCTGGATTTCGCAAATTTCAGTTATTTTCCTGAGTTCCCTGCCCTTCCTGGATTTTTTCGAGTATTCCACCCCTCTCCTCTGCACTACCAGCACGTCAATGCTGGGAAGGTCCACCTTCTCAACGCCCATGTTTCCCAGCCTCAGCAGGGTTTCCCGCGCGCTCTGCCCGTGAAATGTCGCGTAAGTGCCCCGCGCCTGCCCTGCGAGCAGCACGTCGAAAAGCGCCTCCACCTCCTCCCTGGACCGCACCTCCCCGACCACCATCCTGTCCGGCCTCATGCGCAAACTGTCGTACACCAAGTCCTTCAGCCCTATTCCCATCTCCCTGTTCACCGCGAGCCGCACCTGGTGGGGATGCGGCACGTTTATCTCCGGGGTTTCCTCCACTATGACCACTCTTTCGTCCGAGGGCACGAAGCAGAACAGCGCGTTGAGCGTGGTCGTTTTCCCGCTCGCTGTGTTTCCAGCCACCATGAGCGAACAATCCGTCTGCATGAGCATAGAAAGCAGCGCCATCTCGCCGAAACCCGCGGTGCCGGAATCCGCGATTTCCCTGGGCGAGAAAGGGTTTTCCCTGAACTTCCGTATAGTTAGCTCGCCTCCGGATACCGGCGGGAGAGACGCGTGCAATCTGGACCCGTCAGGCAGCATCGCGTCAAGCCTTGGATGCTGGAGCGTTATCCTCCTGCCCACCTTGGCAGCCATCTTGTTCACCACGTCCATGAGGGTTTTTTCATCGTCGAACCTGGCATTCACTTTCCGCCAACCTGATTTCCTTATGAAAACGTACGCCGGCTTGCCCAGCCCCACCACGCTTATCTCCTCTATCCAATCATCCGCAAGCAGCTCATCCAGGAACGCGAACCCGTACAGGTGCATTTTCGCATATTTCGCCAAATAATCCCGTTGCTCCCTGTCAAGCGATATCCCCTCTGCTTCCGCATGCTTAGTGATAGCAGAGCCCAGCTCGGCTTCCACTTCCTCCATCGCAAGCTCCCTTTCCTCAACCAGTTTCCTATACTCTTTTTCCGTGGCCAGCACCACCGCTTCCTCATCCACGCTCAGGGGCGGCAACCCGACTTTATACTCTCCCTCCTTCACAACGCTCCAGCCCAGCCGTTCGGCTGTTCCTTCCCCCTTTTTCCTGTCCCCCCATGGAATTTTTTCAAACATGCTCCCACTCCAGCGTATCCCCGCGTTTGATACTGTGTTCCTCGCACATCTCCAAAAGATACTTCGCAGGCTTGGTGTTCCTTACGTAAAACGTGAATGGACGTATATTCTTCACAACTTCCACAACCCGCTTCCCCCCGTCCAAATAAACAGCGTCAAAAGGGAAAAACACGAAAAACGAGTGTATCCCTATCGCTCCCTCATACTCAAAGAAGAAAAGGATATTCTTTCTCTTGGAGAGCATGAGCCCCCTGGCCCGTTCCAGCAGCGTGGTTGCGGCTTCTGCATTGAAAATCCGCTTCCCAACCCTGAGCGCAACCATCATTTCCCAAACCTTCTGCTCCTCCTGTCGTATTCCTTCAGCACGGCAACAAAATCATTCTTGCCGAAATCCTGCCAGAGCTTTTTCACGAAAAAGAACTCGCTGTAAACGCTCTGCCAGGGCATCAGGCCAGAGAGCCTCTGCTCCCCGCTCGTACGTATTATCAAATCCGGATCCCTTATCCCGGCAGTGTAAAGGTTCTCATCTATCGTCTGCTCATTCGCCTGCTTCACGCCTTTTTTGATTATCTCGTTCACGGCGTCCACAATCTCTTCCCTTCCTCCGTAGCCGAGCAGCAGATTCAACTCATATGTTTTGTTGTTCCTGGTCAGGTGTTCAATTTTGCCCATCGCCTCCTGTATTTCTCTAGGAAACAGCGCGCGCCTGCCCAGGAACCGCACCTTCACATCATACTTGCCCCGCTCCTTCCCACTCTTTTTCCTGTCCTCCTCCATAATCTCGTTCAAATATTTTTTGAAAAGCCCGAAGAGCTTCTCTATTTCCTCGGGATTCCTCCGCGCGTTGTCCGTTGAGAATCCCCACATGCTGAGCGTGCGCACATCATGCTCCTTGCACCATTTCAGCACATCGCCTATCTTCCGTATTCCCTTGTCGTACCCTTCGACTATGCTCACGTGGTTTTTGTTCGCCCATCTCCTGTTTGCGGTTTTTCAAATTCCGTCAGGGATGATGGCGATATGCTTAGGCACGGTTCCAAGTTTCTTTTTCATAGCGTCAACCTACCCACATCCACTTCATCACTTAGAAAGCTTCCTTATGAAATCCACCAGCCGGTTCGAATACCCGAATTCATTGTCGTACCATGCCGAGATTTTCACCAGGTTCCCCATGACTTTAGTCAGCTTCGAGTCCACTATCGCGCTTTCCCTGGTTCCTATTATATCCCGTGAAACAAGGTCTTCCTCGCTGTATCCCAGTATTCCCCTAAGCTCATTTTCGCTCGCCCTTTTGAGCTCGGCATTCACGCTCTTCGCGTCGGTTTCCTGCTTCACCAGGAGCACGATGTCGTTGAGCGAACCGTCCGGAACCGGGACCCTGAACGCGACCCCATCCAGCTTCCCCTTGAGTGCGGGCAGCACATCCCCTATAGCCTTCGCGGCTCCTGTCTTGGTGGGAATTATGCTCACTCCAGCTGCTCGCGCCCTTCTCAAATCCTCGTGGCTCCCGTCAAGTATGCGCTGGTCGTTCGTGTACGCGTGCACAGTGCTCATGAACCCCCTCTCTATTCCGAATTTCTCGTCGATTACCTTCAATATCGGGGCAAGGCAGTTGGTGGTGCAGCTGGCGAGCGAGAACAATTTATGCTCCTTGTTCAGAATCTGGTCGTTAACCCCAGGGACTATGGTCGCGTCGCACTGCTCAGCAGGCGCCGAAATAAGGACTTTTTTCGCCCCTGCGACGATGTGCTTTTCCGCGTCCTCCCTGCTCCTGAACTCCCCGCTGCTTTCCAGCACCACATCCACTTCAAGCTCCTTCCACGGAAGCTTGAGCGGGTCCTTTTCCTGTATCCATCTTATCTTGTGCCCGTTGACTATGAAAAATCCGTCGCGCACCTCCACAGTCCCATCGAATCTCCCGAAAGTGGAGTCGTACTTGAACAGGTGCGCGTGCATCTCGGGCTTGCTCCGCGTGTTTATCGCAACCACGTCGAAATCCCTTCCCAGCGCGCCCTGCGCCACAGCTGCCCTGAGGAACGTCTTCCCAATCCTCCCGAACCCTGAAATCGCAACCTTCATATGCCCACCCAAAATCAGTTGTACATGCTATAGAAAGCCATACATTATAAATATTTTTTGAGATGCCCCATAATGCGTTTTCGGCTATTTTTCCCAGCGCTGCTCTTCGCGGCCGCGTTCCTCATGCTCGGCTGCCTCGGCGGCCAGCAATACGAGAACAAATTCAAGGGCTTTTCCACGGTTTACCCGTTCGGCTGGTCGGTTTACGAAGATGAAATGCGCGTGGTTTTCTCCTCCCCCGATGGTGCGGCCCAGTTAATCGTGCTTAGCACCTACAGCAATTCCAGCACTCCCCCTGAGAACGTGACCCGCAGCCTTTTCACGCAATTCGTGAAGTCCCGCACAGACATAGCTATAATCAACCAGTCCAGCCGCGCCATCCTGGTGAACAATCTCAGCGCAAGCGAACGCATATTGCATTTCTCTTATTCTTCAGATTCAGGAAGAATAGAGCAGTACAGCCGCTTCGCAGCTTTTTCCAGGCAGGAACATTACTTCATCGTGCTCCTCAATGTCTTCTCGGCTCCAAACGGAAAAGTAGACCGTGCAAGCTATGAAAAAGCGTTTGATGACGCAGTTTCTGCATTCCGCATAACTTAATATATTTTTTCTTCCTTATATCCCCCACTCCCTAGGACGCGAAGAGTTCACGCAATAATTTAAAAGCTATTGCGTAATAGTATAGCGTTCAACCCAGGTGGTTTCAATGGCAAAGTACCTTATCGCAAGGCAGCTTTCAGGAAAAAAACTGATAACAAACGACGGAGAGGATTTCGGGCGCTTGGTGGACGTTAACATAAACGAACTCACAGGCAAGATTGAGAATCTCGTTATCGAGCCCAACCCGGACAGCGAGAGCGCGAACAAGCTCAAGAAGGAGGACGGGATGATTCACGTTCCTTACGAGGCAGTCACCGCGGTCGGGGATTTTGTGATTGTGGAGAAAAGGAACCTCGTCTACGAATAACTTTCTGATTTTGTCTCTTTTTCTTAATTTTCCCTAAGTTGCTTGAATACCTTTTGCCTGACCAAATTATAAACGTCTAAGTTGCCGTTCGCTCTTGCTTCTTCGAGTGCCTCATTCACACATCCAATTGCCGTTTTATGCCCACTCACTGATTGTTCTACTACTCGCGCCCCTGCATCCAGAAGAAGCTTGACCGTCTTAAAACGGCCGGTCAATATGGCATGTGCAATCATTGTGTTGTGGAACGTATCCACAACGTTTACGTCTGCACCTTGCTCTATGAGTTTGCGTATTTTAACTGGATTCGCGTCTTCTTGGATAAATCTTAGAAGCTTTGCGTCTAGTATTTTCTGTACTTTGTCTCGGCGACTTGGAACACTAGAACCTATGCCCATTCGTGCTAGTTGCATCTCCTTTTGTTTCTCCCACTTTTCGTAATCTTTGCATGCATTCTCATCATATAAATAATCTCCAAAACCTGCGCCCGCAGCTTCCAAAACCCTAATTGCTGAATAGTTGCGTATGCTCATAACGATATCTAATACAGTATATCCGCTAGCATTGCATATACCAACTATAGAATCTACAAACAGTTTATCCCCCTCCACCATATTCTTTATCTCGTCTAAAGTAGCGCTCCGCACCAGTTTATCCTTCTCTTTTGGGAGGACAACATGAACTTTACCATTATGCATCTGCAAACAATACTGCGCGATACCCTTAGGTTCGCGACTTGAAATCTCTTCAACCAATCTTTTCAGATCAATATTTTTTCGTTCCTCTACAGCCTTAAAAAGCTCCAATCCAAGTTCCCTGAGGTCCATGTGTGAAAATCGGTTTTCGCAGGCAACATCCTTTTTTGCGAACTTAGCATTAATTCCATTCCCGCTTTTTCTCAGTTCTTTTCCCAAAAATCTGTCCCGTGGCGCCTTCCATTTCTGAATTGGCTTAAAATGATGTTGTGTTTGGCATATCATTAGTTCACCGTTAGCGTCTTGTTTTCGGGTCAACCACAGTCGCAGTGACCTGCACGCCATTTGTTGCCATGGCTTCTGAAACCTTTTTAGGCACTCCGAGGCTCTGCGGCTTGTCCACCAGCACCGTGTCCCCCAAATGATAAACGATATATTTGCCCTTCTCTTTCTCGAGTTCCATCGAAATTCCAAATAAGCCTTCCTGTTCTCCGGCAAGTTGCACCCTTTTTTTCTTCAAAATTTCAACAAAAGTCAATTTGAGCTTATTCATGGCCTCTAATTTATCTTTCTCATCTTTCGTAAGCACCGGCCCCAAATGCCCGACATTTGCGCATTCTTTGACCAATGCTTCCAGATGAAGCTTTCTCGAGGCAGGATTAACCCTGATTCTCTTCATCCTCTGGGTGGTGTGCCATCTCTCCCGAGGGGTTGCACCAACCCCACTATTAAGCATTAGTTCCTTCATGAAATCACCTACCTGTGTTATATTAGCTATTTATGCGTATAATCCTTTTAAAACCCGCCGTTATCTCGAAAAGCCAACTCTTATATAATTTTCAACCCCTTGTAAAAGCATGGTTGTGATTGCCGGTATAGACGAGGCTGGCAGGGGGCCGGTAATAGGCCCCATGGTAATCGCGCTCTTCTCCTGCCCAAGCGAGAACGAATCCAAAATAAACGCCTTGTGCAAAAAAGACTCCAAACAGCTTAGTCCCACTCAGAGGGAAGAAATATTCGCGAAACTCAAGCATCTGGGCAAAATAGACTACGTGGAATTAGGTGCAGAGAAGCTCAACACGCTCATGGAAAAGGAAACCCTTAACGAAATAGAGGCGATGTTCATAGCGAAGCTGATAAAGAACCTCACCGGCGACGCGAACGTGAAAATAGACCTGCCGGACCGCTATTCCTGGGTCTTCGCGAAAAGGATGCAGCGCTACGGGATAAAAAAGTACGAGGCGGAGCACAAGGCAGACGAGAACCACCCAATAGTTGCAGCCGCAAGCATATGCGCAAAAGTCCTCAGGGACCAGCGCATAGCCGAACTTCGCTCCCAATTCGGGGATTTCGGCTCAGGCTACCCGAGCGATGAAAAAACAATTGCGTTCCTAAAAAATAAAGAGAGTCTTACGCGCATAGCCCAGCACATAAGAAAGAAGTGGAAAACTTTAGAGAATATAAAGCAAACCAAGCTGGTTATAGAGGATTGAAAATGGAGCGCATTCTGGTTACCGGAGGCTCAGGCTTCATAGGCTCCCACATAGCCGAGCATTTCGTGCAAAAGGGCTTCAGCGTCGCGATACTGGACAGTTCCAAAGAATCATCCAACATACTTCCTTTCGCAAAAGACTTGGACATATTCAACTGCTCGATTACCGATTACGAAGAAGTGAAAAAAGCGATGAAGGATGTTCGTTATGTTTTCCACCACGCTGCGATGGTTTCAGTGCCCCAGAGCGTGGAACAACCAGAGCTTGCGAAAAGAATAAACACTGTTGGAACGCTCAACGTGCTGAAAGCCGCAAAGGAATGCGGGGCAAAACGCGTGATTCTCGCTTCCTCGTCAGCAGTGTACGGCAACAACAAACCCCCTTTGCACGAAAACATGCTTCCGAACCCCCTGAGCCCATACGCGCAGACAAAGCTGGAGAACGAGAAGCACGCCCATGAATCTTACCATCGCCAGGGGCTTGAAACAGTCAGCTTGAGGTATTTCAACGTCTACGGGCCAAGGCAGAACCCGGATTCAGCATACGCGGCCGTAATCCCGAAATTCATAACCGCGCTCAAATCCGGCTCCAAGCCCGTGATTTACGGAAACGGGAGTCAGACCCGCGATTTCATATTCGTGAAGGACGTGGTGCGCGCAAACGTCCTTGCGGCTTCAGCAGCCAAGGGCGCTTTAGGCGAAACCTTCAACATCGCAACAGGCAAGCCTGTTTCCATCCTCTCGCTTCTGGAGAAAATAGCTTCTTTGATGGGCAAAAAAGCCGACCCTGTTTTGCAGCCCCCGAGAAAAGGGGACATCCTCCATTCCTACGCAGACATCTCAAAAGCATCCAAGCTGCTCTCCTTCAATTCCGAATATGCGCTTGAAAAAGGGCTTGGAGAAACTGTAAAATCATTTTGATTTTGCCAGCATTGCGTGCAAAAACCTCTGCCCGAACGTAATTATAGAGAGCAAAGCAGTGATTGCAAGCAATGGGGCGGCCCACTCGTTTTTCGCAACCGCAAGCGCGAAAACTCCCACAAGCAGTACGCTTCTCTCAGCCCTCTCAAGCAATCCAGGCATCTTCACCGCGTCCATGTGCCCCATTATCTGCCTGTGCTCTGCATAAGCCTTCACGAAGCTGGTCATGCACGTCCCGAAAAACAGCGTGAAAATCAGCCAGACGTCCTTCCCGACGAGCAAATCCGGCATGTCCACCTGCAAAATAAGAGTTAAAATTATGCAGAACTCAACCAGCCGGTCCGCAATCCCGTCCAGGAACGCCCCTTTCCTGCTTTCCAGCCCCCTTGCCCTTGCAACCGCTCCGTCCACAGCATCCAGGAACAGCGCAAGCGCGAAAAGCGCGGCAGCGCCCCATTGCGAATAGGAATACGCAAAATACCCTGCGGCCGCGAAAAGCACCGAACCTAGCGTAATCACGTTCGGATGGAGGGGCACGTGCTTGAACACCCTTTCCAGGGCTTTCGATAGGTCCTTGCCGATAAAGCTTGCGCGGAGCATGTTTCCATCTCATTTTTGCTTTTTGAGGATGGCCTCATCAAATATAATATCAGACGCTGTTGACCTCATCACAAATCAGAGGTTGTTCATGTCATCACAAGCATATTTCTCGCCCTTGCTTTAAAAAAGCTACACAAGAAATCAATTCATGGACGAGCTCCTGATTGCGCTTGCGAGAAAAGGCGCGCACCGTTCCCCGGTAAAGCTGACCACTCTGGAGTTGGGCAGCATGCTGGGCATGAGCCAGCAGAACGCATCCCTCAGGCTCCGTGAACTGGAAAAACAGGGGCTTATCTCAAGGAGCCCGCACGGCATTTCGTTAACTCCGTCCGGATTGGAGGCGGTCCGCGAAGTCTATGTTGGCCTGAAAAGCGCGTTTGAGCCGAAAACCTCAACAATTTCAGGCGCAATCTCATCTGGTTTCGGGGAAGGGCGCTATTACCTCTCTTTTCCAGAGTACAAGAAGCAGATTGCCGAGAAATTTGGCTTCACGCCGTACGAAGGCACCCTCAACATCAGCCTTTCCGAAGGCCAGCTCGCAGTGAAATCCGCGTTCGTGAAGAATTCCGAACCCGCAATAATAAGAGGTTTCAAGAGCAAAGACCGCACTTTCGGGGACCTTTTCGCATACTCCTGCACCGTGGACGGAGTGAAATCCGCGCTCATAATTCCTGCCCGCACCCATCATCCCCCAGAAATAATAGAAATCGCGGCTTCCTCTAATCTTAAAAAGCATCTCGGAAAGAAAGACGGCGATATGGTCGAAATCTCGCTCGGTTAGGAGTTAAAAAACGTTTTAAACTGTTTGGAGTTGAATTAAATACTCCATTTATGGGCTCGTAGTCGAATGGTTACTAGATGGGACGCATTTCAAAGAACCCAATTAGCCATAGATGACGCTACCCTGACACGGTAGAGACTCCCGGTCCGATTCCGGGCGGGCCCAAGTCCTCATCACCTATGTGTTTCCGGTTTTCAGTTCTGGGTTGATGAAGAGGGATTCATTATGGAAACGCAGTCTGATGCATTGTCGCCCATCGACAAGCAGTGGAAGAACGCATGCAGAATCCTTTTCGGGCGCGAAATGGGCGATCTCACAGACCGCAAGCGTTTCCTCACTAGGTACATCGACCCGCTCTCAAAATCCAGGTCCGCCCTCAGCGGCAGCGACGTTTTCTATTCTGCACCCTATTGCAACGGGGCGAAGTTCGTTTCCTTCGCTGAACACGAAAGAGTCTCTAAGTTTGAGCCGCTCTCCATAAACGACATAAAAGATATGGATTCTCTCATGCAGTCTATAGGGGAAAGAGTGTACTACTCCGGCAACAAGATGCTGGGCAGGTCAAAATTCGTAGAAAATTCGGAAAACTGCATAAACTCCACCTATGTGCTGGACTCCTCAGAAATCTTCAACTGCGAGTACATAGCCTATTCGAACCTGATACGCGACAGCAAATACCTCTTCGGTTGCTCTTCGGGGGGAGACAGCAGCTTCTGCATAAACTGCGCCGAGGTCGGCACAAGCGTGCGCGCCTTTGAGAGTGGCCTCATCCTCCATTCCAGCGACGTTTATTACAGCTACTATGCGAGAAACTGCCGCGATGTGCTCTTCTGCTTCAACCTCACGAGCAAAAACCATGCGATAGGCAACAACGAGCTCGGGAGAGATAAATATGCTGAAATGAAGAAGGAACTGCTCGCCCAGATGGCATCGGAGCTCAAAGCATCTGGAACACTGCCCTCACTGGTGGAGATGGTGTGCCATGATTAAGAACCCGGTGCAGAAGGCATTCGACAGCACCGCATCCCTGATTTTCGGCAGGCCGCTCGGGCCAATAGAAAGATACGAGGAATGGCTTTTCTCCAACATGCCCAAAAGGCGGATTGCGCACGCTTCAGACAACGGGAAAACCATCCTGCTTCCTGGTTATTCTATACCGAAGTTCATCCCAGAAAAGCGCATAATAAGCATGGATTTCCTGGGGAAGGCGGGAAACATGAAAATAGCTGAACTGCCGCACGAGCTACATGCGCTCGGCAGGAAAGCTTCTGAAATCGCTCTTTTCTCCGGTGAATCCCAGGAAGGCCAGAGCAGCAACAACCTGGAATCCAACTTCTTCCTCAACCTGAACAGTTCCTACAGGACCGTGGACTGTTACTTCGCGAAGAACTGCGGCTGCGAGATATACAGCTCGTTCACCGAAAACTCGTTCGGGTGCTTCCTCGCGCTCTACAGCAAATTCGTGATAAATTGCTATTACTCCACCAACCTCTCCGTGTGCTTCGAGATGGACGGATGTCACGACTGCTCCAATTCAATGTTCTGCCATAACTGCGAAAACGTCAACGACTCGCTATTCTGCTTCAATGCGAAAAACCTGAAATACGCGGTCGGAAACAGCGAGCTCGGGAAGGAGGACTACCTAAGAATCAGGAAGGCGTTCCTGGCCGATGCCCTGAAGGAGCTTGAAAGCAGCGGAAAACTGGAGCTGAGCATCTACAATATCGGCTGCTATTGAGCGTTTCCAGCCCAGAATTACCTATTAAAGTACTTCTCTATTTCAAACGCAGTGGGCCTTCTCTCATTCTCCTTCTGCTCGGAAAGCCTCATTTCCAGGTACTCGCCAAGCAGTTCAGGGGAGAAGAAGCCCTTCAGGAACTTGTTGTCGCTGTCCAAAGCTGCTATGGCCTCGGTTATGCTGGAAGGCAATGGCTTGATTTTAAGCTCCTTTGCGCGCTTGGAATCCAAATCCGCAAGATTCTCGTCCACCGGTTTCCCAGGGTCGGTCTTGTTCTTTATTCCGTCCAATCCTGCGGCCACAACGGCTGTGTAAGCAAGATATGGGTTTATGGACGAATCCGCCCCGCAGTAGGAAACCACCCTATCCTCGCTTTTGTAAGCTCCGGAAACCTGCACGAGCGCGTTCTGGCTCTTGCCCCACACCGAGTATCTCGGGTCTGCCCGCATCTTCTTGTACGAATTCGTAGTAGGCATGGCGAAAAGGCAGAGCGCCTCAGCGTGCTCCAGCAGCCCCCCAATGTAATAAAGCGCGTTCTGGCTCAGTTGCGCGTAATCGTCCTTCTCGTCGTAAAACAGGTTCGCATTCCCTTTCTTGAGCCTCTGCGTTATGTATGCAGAGTTTCCCCTGTCGCTTGCAATCGGAAGCGGCATGAACGTCGCTATGTTGTTCGCAACAAAAGCAGTATTCTTCGCCACGTATTTCAGCGTAACAAGCGCGTCCGCGGCCATCTTCGCGTTGTATTCCCTGATTTTCATCCTCTGCTGGCCGTTCGCTGATTTCCCGTGGCTGTGCGAATCAACTGCATACCTAAACGTCTCGTCCATGAGCTCCGCAATCTGCGTCCTCGCAGGGTAAAGCGTGTCGTGTGGCTGGCCTATGTAAGCCCCGTTCTTGGCGTTGAAATACGGTGAAGGATTCCAGTTCCCTTCGTGCGTCTCAACCAGGTAGTTCGGCCCCCTGTCATTGGCCACCTTCTCCAGGGTCACATTATCAAATATGTAAAATTCAACATCGCACCCTACCTGCACGTCGCTTATGCCCATCGCCTTGGCATTTATATTCACCCTCTCTATGGAATATCTTGAATCTTTTGCAAACCGCTCCTTCTCAGGCATGGTGTAAACGTTGGAAATTACTCTCATAGTGCTGGCTTCCCACGGAACCCGCGCGTAAGTGTCCTGGTCAGGCAGGAGCGCCAGCGATTTTCCAGTGAATCCGAAAACCTCCCCTAATTCAGTCTCAAAGCCGCTCGCGAACGTCTCTTCGTTCACGTTTTTTGCAGGGACGCTCTTGTGATAAACCTGCCCGTCAATGCCAACGAATTGCAAATCCACCCATTTTGCATCGCTTGTTTTCATGAATTCGAGCACTTCTTCAACGGTTGCCATTGCACCACCTGTTTTTGGTTAACCAGATAAGGTAAATAAAGGTTGTGCCTCCTGCAGAGATAAGATAAGTTGCCACGAGCCGGATTTGAACCAGCGACCCTTCGGTTTCCAGTTTCCCGTTCGATTTTCGAATCCGGGATTCTTCAGCCGAATGCTCTCCCAGCTGAGCTACCGTGGCATGAATGATAGGGCGAAATAATCTATGCGCACTCGTTTTTTAATAGTTTGCTGTCAGGGCTGCATCCACTCTATCTCGAAATGCTCGTAATCGCTCCCAGGCAGGTCTATCCGCTTCACCGCGTAATAGGTTATGCTGCTCTCCCTGTCCGATATCGCGAGCAAAACCTCAAGCCCGTAATGCTTCGCTTCAAAGAGTGCCTCCGCCAGCTCTTCCCCTCCTATGTACTCATCTTCTGAAAGCGAGTACATGAGAAAGCGCGGCTGCCCGTCTTTAGGGGTTTCAATCCCCCCCTTCTTCCTGTGAAATAGCAAGAAGTCCAGCCTAGGCCGTTTCGCATTCACTTTTATATCCAGCTTCTTCCCCGGTATTGCAAGTATGAATGTCTTCTTCACCGAGTGCGCAACCCTTATCGCCCTGGACCACTCGGAAATGAGCATCTTGCTTTTCCTGGAAAACACGTGCACAACGTGCTTAGAATGTATCCACTCGTCATTTTCGCGCACAGGCGAAGCCCCGGGGAAGTAAATCCTGAAATGCGTTCCGAACTTGAAGCCGGTTTTGAGCACGTACCCCTTTTTCCTCCAGTCCTCGTAAACCGAATACATATCCTCGAAATACTTTATCCTCTCATCTGCCTCGGCCCACACGTCCTCGAGCTTCGCGTTCTTGAGCGAAAGGTTCCCGTGCTTGAGCAGATAAATCGTCTCATACACATCTAATTTTGCTATCTTCCCCCTATGCGCCGCCTTGTAAGTCCCGAACTGCCCGATCCAGTATTTCTCGTAAAGCTCCTTCCCGCTGGCTTCATCATCAATTACCGTTATCAAGTCGTCCAGGAAGAAAACCCCCTGGAGCGCGTAGGAGTCAATCTTGAACTCCCCGCCTTTGTATCTCTTTGCCGAGGTCCTCCCGTAGTTTCCCTCAGCCTCGCTGCTCGGCCTGGCCATCAGCCCCCTGTCCCTCCAGTCCTTGAACGTGAGGTAGCGGGCAAGAAGCTTTTTCTTCTTCAGAAAGAGCGAAGCCAAGTCGTTGAACGTGTGGGTGTTCCCGGCCTCATCAACGCATTTCGCGTTCCTTATGTCCAGCATGTACATCGCTTCCTCAGGCTGGAGGTAAACAATTCCCTTTTCCATGGTTCCGTAGAATCCGTTCGCCAGGGAACTCACGTCCTGCGGCTCCTTCACTGCGATTTTGCCATTCTTCCTGCCCAGATAAAGAGTAATTCCCATATTTTCACCTTTTTCGCCGATGTGTACCGGAGAAATTGTTGAGTACCCGGCCCGATTTGAAAAAATCCGGGCCCAATATTATCTATTATGCAAACTTTTATAATCTCAGGGCAGATAGCATTTCATGAAAAAACTTGCTTTGCTCGCATTGCTCCTTTTGGGAACCGTGCTTTTCGCTGATGCCGGGCCGTCTCCGCCAAAGCCGCAAATCACCGTGAATATTGAAAAGGCAGGAGCGCCCTACGCTGGCGCCTTGGACATGGTTTTCGTGTGCGCGGCTGAAGGGGCGTCGAATTCCCCCGTAGGCGAGCGCGAGATAAACATGACCTGCTCCAGCGGCAGGTGCACCAACGACGACTGGTTCTACAAGCTGAACCCTTGCTATTATCCAGACATAGGGTATTTCATATATCGGCTCCCCGGAGAATCCAACTACTCACTGCCAAAGACTGTTTTTTCCTTCAACGAGTCCATGGTTTACGAAGTGAAGCTGGACGTTGAAACTGGCAACTCAAGCGTTGCGGCAAAAGGTGCGGCCTGCCCGCTTTCCCTTGCAATCCTTGCGTTCTTCTCCACATTTGCCTATTTCTATGCGCGCAAGCAATGATTGCTATGGTCCGGCTCAAATTCCTTGGCACCAACGGCTGGTACTCCAGCGAAAGCGGCTACACCGTATGCACCGCCATTTCCGCGCCAGGCCGGCTCATAGCGCTTGACGCAGGAGACGGCTTCCAGGACATTTCCGAAATTGCGAAACTCTGGAAAACCCGCAGAATTGATGTTTTCCTCTCCCATCTGCACCTGGACCATGTTTCAGGTTTGCACACGCTCGCAAAGCTCGAAGGCTTCAAAGTGAGAATATTCGTGCATAAATCCTATCTTCCAGCCCTAAAAAAGCTAATCGCGCACCCCTTCACCGCGAATGAAAAAGACCTTGCCAGATTCGGTTGCTCCCTGGAGCTTTTCGGCCTGAAAGAGGGCGTGAATAGCATCCCATATAAGGTCCAGGTGCTTCCACTGGTGCATGCAGACCCTTGCTTCGGATTCAGGTTCAGCTTAGGCGGAAAGTCCATTGCCTATTGCACAGACACCAGGAAATGCGAAAACATGCTCAAACTTGCGAAAAATGCGGACTTACTCATAAGCGAGTGCTCGTTTCCTCCTGGAAAGCGGCCTCACACGGAGTGGCCGCACCTGAATCCAGAAATGGCTGCGGAAATGGCAAAAAAGGCTGGCGCCAAACGCCTTGTGCTCACCCATTTCGACGCAACTCAGTACGCTAAAATCAGCCTTAGAAAAGAGGCTGAAAAGGCCGCGAAGCGCATTTTCAAAAACTGCTCTGCTGCGCTGGACGGAATGGAAGTTGAGCTACGGGCAGGCATCCATGATTGACTGGTGCGTCCCAGTGTTCCGGCTCTCAGCATTGGAGGGAGGGCAGTGTGTATCCCCTGGATTCCAGAAATTTCGCGAATTTGGTGGCCGCCTCATTAGGTGGGTAAGTCCATTCAGACCCGTCATCATATTGCACTAAAACCCCCTGCCTGTAATCATTCCCATATTTTGGAAACCGCGCGAGGTGTTCCTCGCTAACCGTAGCTCCCTTCTCGATGAGTAAGCGAGCCATCCTGTAATCATATATTCGCAGAGCGGCATCAAGCGCTTTTTCCGCGCTTAAACCATGCTTCGCATTTGGGTCTGCACCCGCGTTCAATAACGCTTCTACCACTTCAAAATGCCCCTTTTCAGCAGCTAACACTAATGGCACCCGCTCTCCAAAATTTACGTTATTGGGATCTGCACCATATTCCAGCAGGAGATTAACCAGCTTTACCTTACCAGCCCCAGCGGCAATTAGTAGCGAGAAATCAGATGCATAATCACAGACATACGCTGAGTCGGGTTTAGCGCCAAGCTGGAGCAGAAGTTTTGCCGCATCATACTGGCCATACCTAATAGCGGTTACTAGAGGGCGTGTGGAGTCGCCGTCCCCATACTCCAATCCATTAGGATTCGCGCCCATCCCCACCAA
Organism: Candidatus Micrarchaeia archaeon; assembly: GCA_041650355.1. Lineage (NCBI taxonomy): Archaea > Nanobdellati > Microcaldota > Candidatus Micrarchaeia > Candidatus Micrarchaeia archaeon. The sequence goes on from JBAZLI010000004.1 coordinate 19,760, forward strand.
ATTTTCTATTTGTTCCAGGTCCCCTCGTTTGACTGCCATGTGAAGCGCCACACCCAATTCAGTTACCACCTTCTCTCTATGGGGAATAAAAGCCCGCGCAGGTGCCTCGGTTTTCGATTGAATTGGTTTTTGGCCTTTAACTTTGTGGAGTGTTTTCCCCATACAATCACCATAAAATCTGTTTAGTATCTCCATATGCACCAAAATATTTAAAAATACACTTTTTAGCACAAATATGCTTACGTCATTGCAAAGAAGTTCGACTGCCAAGCATATTCTACTGAACTCAGAAAAATTTCTCAAGCCCTGGCTTTACAATCATCTTATCCTTAGCCGCGATAGTTCTCACTCCGCTTTCTTTTTCAATTCTCGCGGCCTCCTTCTCAGGCCCCTCGTCCAGCATCTTCATCCCCATATGGGTAAGAATAGCCATCTTGGGCCTCGCAATTTTAAGCAGCTCAATGGTTTCGTCGCTCGTGAAATGCCCCTTGTAATCGTCCTTTCTCGGCTTCATTGTATTCGTTATCAGCCAGTCGCAGCCCTTATACTGTTCATACAATCCCTCAAAATATTCCGTGTCGCTCGTGTACCCGACAGTAAGGCCGTCCATGACCAGCTTGAACCCGAAGCAGGTTTGCTCCTCGTGCTTCGCCCTGAGTACCTCAATCTCAAACGAACCTTTTCCGTTACTGAAAACCTTCTTCTCGCCCCATTTGGCCGAATACACTTCCTTCACTTTTGAAAGATGGTACTTGCTGAACGCCCGGTCGCCTTTGTGGTCACCTTCAATTGAATTTTTGCTCCCGATGACTATCCCGTGCTTCTTGAGCGTGTACCTGCTCATCGCCTCGGAAAGCACGTTCGCGTCTGAGCAGTGGTCGATGTGCAGGTGCGTCACGATTATCGCATCCAAGCTCATGGGGTTCTGCCCCACTTCAATGCTGCGCACGAGCGCTCCGGGCCCGGGGTCCACATGGATGTTCATGGAGCCGTTTATCCTGAATCCACCGGTCCATCTCCTCTGCTGAAGTAAATTTACACGCCCGCCCCCAGTCCCCAGAAAAACCAGTTCCATCCAATCTCACCGTGCTTTGTAAATTCTCTGCACCCAGACTTTCTTGAAAAACGGCAGCGTGAGCGTTGAGAGAAGGAATCCCGCCGTGGGAACTATCGCGTTCAGCCACGCATTAGGCAATCCAGCGTAAAGGAAATACAGCGCTATTGCCAGGTAGGTGAAAAGGGAAATGAGCACTCTTCTCGCATAGCTCGTTTCCCATGCCTTGTCAGCCTCCACCTTCGCATTCCGTTCCTCTATTTTTCCCACCCTTTCTTCCAGCGAAGCCATAATCACTACCTGCGCCCGAGCCGCTCCATCATTTTGCACGCCATGCACAGATTTGCAGATGCAGGCTCTCTGCACCTGGAGCATTTCAATATCTCGGTTTTTCCCTTCCCCAACCCGGCCCTCATCAGCTTCTCCATCTCCAGGAAGCTTTTCAATATCCTTATTTTCGTCCCTGGGTATTCCCCCTCTGTCTCGTTCAGCTGCCCTTTCACATGCTGCCTGAACGACTGGTATGCGTATGGGCATTCCGAATATTTTATCCCAATTCCCTTCATCATTGCATAAGCCGCGATTTCCTTTTCCGGGGCCCTCATAAGGGGCCTTATCCTGGGCACGAACGCATCGTCTTCTGAAACCGGCTCAAGGAACCTCGCAAGCCTCGCAGGCTCGTTCCTCATCATATTCATCAGCACGGTCTGCGCCACATCATCCAGATTGTGGCCTATGGCGATTTTGGACGCATGCTCCGTTCTCGCGCCCCTATTCAGCAAATACCTCCTGAAAACCCCGCACCAGCTGCACGCGTTTCCCTCCTTCTTCATGATTTCATCAAGCGAAAAGCCAGTTCCTTTCCTGAACGACAGCACTTTGAGCGGAATTTTCAGTTTTTTGCATTCCTGCTTCGCGACCGCGAGCGTCTTGCTCCTGTAGCCGGCGATTCCCTCATCAATTGTAATCGCGACAATCTCAAAAGGGAGTTTTTTCCTGAGCTTTGCGAGCAGGTGGAGCAAGACCACGCTGTCCTTTCCTCCCGAGAGCCCGATTGCGATTTTTTCGCGCGGCCTTATCATGCGGTACTCGCGCACCGTGTCCAAAAAGCGCTTCTCGAAATATTTCACGAAGCAGCCTGCGCACAGGTGCCTCGCCGCGTACGCCAGCCGTATCGCGGCAGGTTTCCCGCACGCCGAACATTTAGGAATACTCAATTCACCCACCGAAAACTACCTTTATTACCTCAATCCTGCTTCCAGGTCCTATCTCCGCGTCTTCAGGCGCAAGCTTCCCATCCACCTTCACGAGCACTTCCTCGCGCGCGATCTTCATTTTCTTGAGCAGTCCGGCGACAGTGCCTTTTGCGAAAGCCACTTTTTTCTCTTCGTTGTTCAACAGCACCCTCATAAAAGTCTTAGGCGACCATATATTTATATACATCAAACCCGAAGGAAAAAAGGAACGGTTTTTCAAGTTGATTTTATGGATGAAAGCGACCTTCTCCCCTGGACGGAGAAGTACAGGCCGAGGAAGCTCGAAGACATTACTGGCCAGGTTGAAATAATAAAGACGCTCAGGGCATTCGTAAAAGCCAAAAACATGCCCAACCTGCTCTTTGCTGGCCCTCCGGGCATAGGCAAAACCACCTCATCCATCGCGCTGGCGCACGAGCTTTACGGGGACAACATGATGGGCAATTTTCTGGAGCTCAACGCGAGCGACGAAAGGGGGATAGATGTAGTGCGCGGAAAGATAAAGGATTTCGCGCGCAGCGTCTCCATGGGAAAGGCGGACTTCAAGCTCATATTCCTTGATGAAGCTGACGCGCTCACACCCGATGCGCAGCACGCCTTGCGCAGGACCATGGAGCTTCACTCCAGCATCACCCGCTTCATCCTCAGCTGCAACTACTCATCTAAAATAATCGAGCCCATCCAGAGCAGGACCGCGATATTCAGGTTCCTGAGGCTGAACGAACCTGACGTGAGGAAGACGCTCGAGCACGTTGCCAAGTCCGAGGGGCTCAAGGTGGACGAGGACGCGTTCGGCGCCCTTTACTACATTTCCGAGGGGGACATGCGCAAGTCCATAAACGCGCTCCAGGGCGCGGCAATACATTCAAAACACATAACCAAGGACCTGGTGTTCAAAATCTCCTCGCGGGCAGAGCCCAAGGAAGTGCTGGAAATGATGGAGCTTTCGCTTTCCGGGAAATTCCTGGACGCTAGGAAGAAGCTCGATTCCCTGATAATAAATTACGGGCTTTCAGGAGAAGACATACTTCTGCAGATGTACCGCGAGATAGACAAGCTCAAAATAGACGAGAAGAAGAAGGTCCAGCTCGTGGACCGCATAGGCGAGTACAATTTCCGGCTGGTGGAAGGGGCCAATGAGCGGATACAGATAGAGGCGCTTCTCGCGCAGCTCATGCTTGTGGGGAAATAGCCTGAATAAGAACAAAAAAATCAAGATAAAAGCAAAATAAAAACTGAATAAAAAGAAAAAGAATGCGTTCAGATTGCAGGCCTTGCACCCACAGTTTTCCCGAATGAAATAGGCTCGAACGGAGTTCCTTCGGTTCTTTTCTCAATTTCCGAAAGCAGCTCTTCAAAGCCCATCTCTTTCTTCCCGCCGCTTTCGCGCACGCTCACCGCAATTTTTCCGGATTCCATCTCCTTGTCCCCGATTACGGCGACATATGGGCACCATTCCATCTCGGCGTTGCGGATTTTCTTACCTAAAGTCTCGCCGCTGTCATCAACATCCACGCGCACTCTCCTTCCAGCAGCCTTTTTCTGCAGCTCAATCGCAAAAGCAAGGTGTTTTTCCCCTATGGGCACCAGGCGCACCTGAGTGGGCGCAAGCCAGAGCGGATAATTGGCCTTCTTTCCCTGCTTCATGCGCATCGCTTCCTTCTCAAGCAGCGCGTAAACCACCCTTTCCAGGCTTCCGCTCAGCGAAGCGTGCAGTATGAGCGGCCTCTGCTTCTGCCCCTTCTCATCCACAAAGCTTATGTCATAGGTTTCCGCGTTCTCCACATCTATCTGCACAGTTGACAAAGCGCTGGCCTTGTCCATCGCGTCCACGAAATTGAACTCGAACTTGGTTATGAAGTACGCGTACCTTTCCTGGAACAGCTCCAGCAATACGGGTTTACCGACTTTTTTCGCCATTCCCACGTACCATTCCTTGTTCTCGTTGAAGAAATCCGTCTGCGCCCTGAATCCGACCTCAAGCTCATCAAGCCCGAGCCCCTCGTTCCAGCTAAGGCTCGCCTCAAGCTGGTTCTCGAATTCCTTTTTCGCCTGCTCCATGCTCACGGCCATAGTGTGCATATCAGGCATGGTGAGCGCCCTCACCCTCTTCAACCCCGCAAGCTCCCCTGCCTGCTCCCTCCTGAAGCTGTATCGTGTGAGCTCGTACATCTTGAGCGGCAGTTGCTTGTAGCTCATCACCATGTCATGGCTTATGAGGAACTGCCCGAAGCACGCGGCGAACCTCAAAAACAGTTTCTTGTCGTCAGAAAGCACCACGTACTGCCTTGCAGGGAACCTGTTCAAATACTTCTTGAGCGAGGGATGCTCGTAATCGTACATTATCGGAGTCTCAACCTCCATCGCCCCGTATCCTACGCAGTAGTCGCTTATCGCCCTCTCGAGCAATTTCTTTATGAGCCTTCCCTTGGGCAGCCACCTGAAGTTCCCTGGGTCGCTCCCTGGCTCGTAGTTCACGAGCGAATGCTCCTTCATCAATTTTATGTGCGGCGGCTCCTGGTCGTACGCCCTCACTTTCTTTGTTTCATAGGTCGCGAACTTCCCGAGCAGTCCATGCCCATTGTAATCAAAAGCATCCACTTCGCTCAGCTTCCCGTCAAGCCCGAGAATATGGAATTTGCTCTTCATTTTTTCCTCGCTCTTGAGCGAAGCAGAGATTTCTTGGATGGGCTGGGTTCCGGCATGCTGCACTCCTGCTTCAATTGCGAGCGCGGCCTTTATTTCCCTCGAGAGCTCGCTGAGCGGATGGCCCTTGCACTTCAGAGTGTATCCCTTGTACCACCCGAAAGGAGAACTTTCGACCTGGTAGCCGGCCCCATCGAGCAGCTCCACAACCTTCTTTATCACCGCGAGCGCCACCTTCGGCGCGGATGGCTTGGAAGTGAGGTGCACGAGCGGGTAGATGAGCACGTTGCTCGTTTTCACCTGCTTCGCGACCTTTTCAACTTCAGTTGCGGTATTTTTAGCAACCCCCTCCACATCCTCGTCGCCCTGCTCCACGGACGTGAACACGACGAGCACTTCCTCATACCTTTTCTTCTCCAGCTCCACGTCCTCGGCGTCCCTTATCGCCTTCTGCTTAGGCTCCACTTCTATGTAATCCGCATGTACCGTCATTATCCTCATGTGCATCAGCCTCGATTTCCAGTTTTTATGTTTGTTCTCTTTCCGCGAGATTTGCGTAAAACAGAAAAATATTTGTTTTTTGGTCCGGAATCCACCCGCCAAGCGGATTCCAGAGATAAAATTAGCAGGTAGTAGTGTTGCCAGTGCTTCCAATGCTGCCGAACGATCCACCGTACATGAATTTACTATGGGAAATAAGGTTTTTAAGCGGTTCGCCGAAGTTCCTCCATGATGCGTTTCGGCCCTGCAGGCATACCAATCCAATGCGAAGGAGGCACTGCAGAAGGGATAGAATGCTGCAGAAAGCTCGGCCTCGGAGCTATGGAGATGGAATTCGTGCGCGGGGTGAAAATG
>JBAZLI010000005.1 GCA_041650355.1 Candidatus Micrarchaeia archaeon
CCCGAGTTTTAAAATATTTGGCAGCTTAGAGTAATGCGTTTATATGCAAGGTGATTTGATGATAACCATTGACCATGCTGGCTGCGTGATTTGCGTCGGATGCGCTTCTGTGTGCCCGTTCGGGGCCGTCGAGCTCATCGGAACGAGAATCAAGACTTACCCGGAAAAATGCACTGACTGCGGGCTGTGTATAAAGGCGTGCCCTGCGAACGTGATTACTCTCCATAAAGGAGTAAAGGATGTGAAGGACTTGCCTGCCGAGGCGAGGAAGAAACTCTGAATGGTGGTGCTGATGGCTAAGAACGGATACGATTACGACGCGATAGTAATAGGGGCAGGGCCTGCTGGAAGCACAGTTGCTAGATTGCTTGCGCAGAATGGGAAGGACGTGCTTGTGATAGACAAGAGGAAGGATGTAGGAAGCCCGGTGAGATGCGGCGAAGGGCTCGGGGAGCGGGAAGTGGTTGCCATGGGGCTCGAGCTTCCGAAAGAGGTCATTTCAACTCCTATTCTTGGCGCGAAAGTTGTGGGGCCCAACGGAAAGGAAATCGTCTGGAAAAGCAAGGACACCCATGGGTGGGTGCTGGAGAGGAAGATGTTCGACAAATGGCTCGCGGAACTTGCGGTGCACGAGGGAGCCGAAGTGAAGGTTTACACTAGGGCAGTGGACCTCGTGAAGAAAGATGGGAAAATAGATGGAGTGAGGATGGAGAAATACGGGAAGGATGCATACGATGTGAGCGCCCCGCTGGTGATAAGCGCGGAAGGGATGGAGGCGCACATCGCAAGGAAAGCGGGATTCAAGACGGTGCATAATTTGTATGATGTTGACACGTGTTATCAATATGAGATGCAGGAGTACGAGCACGAGAACTTGATTGAGCTTTATTTCGGGAACGAGATTGCCCCGCGGGGCTACGTGTGGATATTCCCGAAGAAGGACAAGAAAGCGAATGTGGGAATCGGAATAGGGGCGAATCTCGCGAAGTGGAAGAAGAACAGCGGGATAATGGGCGCAGGGCCGAAAATACTGCTTGACGATTTCATCGCGAATAATCCTAAATTGAAGGACGCGAGCACGCTGGTGGATTTCGGGGGAGTGATAAGCGTCGGGGCTCCCTTGGATAAATTCGTTGATGATAATATTATGGTGGTCGGGACTGCGGCAAAGCAGGTGGACCCCATACACGGGGGCGGAATCGCACTCGCGCTTGAGGCAGGGGTAATGGCTGCGAAGGTTGCGAACGAGGCGATTGAGAAGGGGGATTTCTCGAAGCAGAAGCTGTACGAATACGAGAAGATGTGGAGGGCCGACCCAGGGAAGAAGGTGGAGAAGAGGCTCCTCCTCAGGAAGGTGCTCGAGAACATGAGCGATGATGATTTCAAGCACATATTCAACACCATAACTTACCCTGATTTGGATTTGGTGATGCAGGGAAAGTTCGCAGGGCCGGTCGCGAAGGTGCTTGGGGGAAGGCCGCAGCTCGTGGGCGTGCTCAGGGCGCTGATTTCATAATTCTTCTTTTTTAGAATTTCGAGTGAATTAGGTTAGCGGAAGCTGGGCTAAAGGTTATAAATTTTAAACTATATAACAAATCATTATATAGTTAACAAAAATGATGGTGTACGCATGGCAGGGAAGATAAAAATTGGAATTATCGGCGCGGGAAACTGCGCTTCAGGCTTCATACAGGGAATCGAGTATTACAGACAGCATCCTGAGCGCGAAGTGGTCGGGATAATGCATCAGGACATAGGGGGCTACGACGTGCGCGATATCGAAGTGGTGTGCGCTTTTGATGTGGATAAAAATAAGGTGGGGAAAACGCTGGACGAGGCGCTGTACGTGAAGCCCAATTTAGTGAACTGGGTGAAGCTGCCCAAAAGCGGGGTTGTGGTGAGGCAGGGGCCGCTTTACGACGGATTGGGAAAATATCTTTCAAAGATTATTGAGCCGGCGAAGGAAAGGCCTGCGGAGGAACTGGAAAAGGAGATAGTTGGGGAGATAAAGAGGAGCGGGGCTGAAATACTTGTGAATTACCTCCCAGTGGGGAGCCAGAAGGCGACTGAATTTTGGGCAGAAATTGCGCTGAAAACAAGGGTTGCGTTCATAAACGCGATACCTGTGTTCATAGCTTCAGGGCTGAAGTGGGAGAAAAAATTCGCGCAGGCTGGAATCCCGGTAATCGGGGATGACATGAAAGGGATGATTGGCGCCACCATTGTGCACAGGGTGCTTGCGAAGCTCACCCAGGACAGGGGTGCTGAATTGAGCAGGACTTACCAGCTCAATGTGGGCGGGAACACGGATTTCAGGAACATGCTGGAAAGGGAAAGGCTAGAAAGTAAGAAGATTTCAAAAACAGAGAGCGTGCAGAGCCAGCTGAAGCGCCCTTTGCCTGCTGACGACATACACATAGGGCCGTCGGATTTCGTGCCTTTTCTGGGGAACACGAAAATAGCGTTCATGAGACTGGAGGGGAAGATGTGGGCGGATATTCCGTACAATATGGAAATAAGGCTGGATGTGGACGACAAGGCGAATGCCGGAGGAATAATCGCTGATGCGGTGAGGATTGCGAAAGTCGCGCTGGAGAAAAAAGTTGGGGGTGCGCTCATAGGGCCTTCCGCGTATTTGATGAAGCATCCGCCGAAGCAGATGAGCGATTCGGAAGCGAAGAAAGAGATGGAACTGTTTTTTCAGAATTGATTTGTATCAAGGGCCGGGAAACGAGTAGGACCATTCGGAGGAGCGTTTTCCCTTTAGATAATGAGCATAGAGGAGGCCGAAAAATAAACCGCCCAGGTGGGCAGCCCCTCCGATTCCGCTCGCTTGCCCTGCAGGAGTTACGTACAGGATGTTTATGAATACCCAGAACGCGACCGCGTACTTCATCTTCATCGGGAAGAAATACAGGTAAACGAAGCTGTCCGGCTCGAACAGCGCGACCGCCCCCAGGATTGCGAAGATGGCCCCGCTCGCGCCTAGCGCTGGAGCCGGCGACGTGATGCCTGCGAAAACGAATGCGAGGTAGAGGAGATTTCCCACTATGCCGCCGAGGAAGAATATCTTGTACATTTCCCTCTTTCCTGCGATGCGCATGAGCGGCGGCGCGAAGAAGAAAAGCGAGAGCGCGTTGAAGAACAGATGCTCTATGCCGCCGTGCATGAATATGGAGGTCACGAGGCGCCAGAGCTCGAGCGGCTTGGAGGGGTCCAGGTAGAAAAGCTCGGTGAAGCCTGGAATTACAAGCTGGGCTACGAATGCAAGGGCCATTGCGGCCAGGAGATAAAGCATTCAGCCACCCGCGAGGAATTTAGTTGCGGAAACCGCGGAAACCGTGCCGTCCCCTGTGGCTGTGGTGACCTGCTTCACCCTGGAGTTGGTGACGTCGCCGGCAGCGAAAACGCCCGGAACATTGGTGCGCTGTTCCTCGTCAACCACGATGAAGCCGTATTTGTCCAGGTTGAGCGCTCCTTTTAGGAACTCGGTGTTTGGAATCCACCCCACGTAGACGAAAACGCCCTGGGTTTTTATTTCCGAGAGCGAGTTGGTTTTCACGTTCCTCACTTTCATGGATTCCACGCTTTTAGTTCCGGTTATCGCTTCGGCCACGCTGTCCAGAAGGAATTTTATCTTCGGGTTGGATTTCACCTTGTCCTGGACAGCTTTTTCAGCGCGGAATTCGCTGCGCCTGTGCATTATGGTCACTGAATTGGCGAATTTGGCCAGGTAGTTGGCTTCCTCGAGCGCGGAGTTCCCGCCTCCGATTACCAGGATGTCTTTGTTTTTGAAGAACGGGGCGTCGCAGGTGGCGCAATAGCTTACCCCTTTGCCCTTGAGCTCCTCTTCGCCTGGAATCCCGAGTTTTTTCTCCTTGCTTCCGCTCGCTATTATTACGGTTCTTGCCTCGAAGGTCCCGTTCGAGGTTTGTATTTTCTTCACCGGGCCTTCCAGCTCGATGCCGAGTACATCGGTGAATTCCATTATTTCCGCCCCGAATTTTTTGGCGTGGCTGGCCATCAGTTCGGTGAGCTGCGGGCCTGAGAGGGATTCGAAGCCCGGATAGTTCTCTATTACCGCCGTGCTGGCTACCTGGCCTCCCAAAGCGCCCTTCTCTAAGACCAGGGTTTTGAGACCCGAGCGCGAGGCGTAAAGCGCTGCCGTGAGGCCGGCAGGGCCTCCGCCTATTATGATTAAGTCGTAAACAGACATAAGAGCACCTGGAAGAATAACCTGCAAACTGCTTTAATTGCTTTGCTGGAATTGGCGCGGGAAACGGGCTTCGTAGGGCTGTTGGTGGGGCCAGCCAACGGTTTTTAAGCGTTTCTCTATTAAAGTATATTCCCAACCAAGCACGGTTTACCAAGGCTGTGCTAATTTTATTCCACGACGGAGAGAGATGTAATAGTAGTGTTTGGTTTGGTTCTTTGTGAACCGGGAGATGATAGGATGGCAAGTGCATTGGATGTAGATACGAACAGGCTCATGGCGAGCGTCGCAGGCAAGCTGAAGGAAGCTGGAGTGGTGGCCCCGGAGTTCGTGGGCCTCGTGAAGAGCGGGGCGCACAACGAAAGGCCGCCGGAACAGCCGGATTTCTTTTATATAAGGTGCGCCTCAGTGATGAGGCAGGCATATGTAAGGAACACTGTCGGCGTGCGCAAGCTCAGAGACCATTACGGCTCTGTGAAAAACAGGGGCGTGAGGCCCGAGAGGCACGCGAAGGCCGGAGGCTCGACCATAAGGAAGGCGTTCCAGGCTTTAGAGAAGGCCGGCTTCATGGAAAAGGTGGAGAAAGGAATCAAGAAGGGCAGGAAGCTCACCCCCAAGGGGAGAAAACTGCTCGACAACTGCGCCAAGGAGGTAAAGAAAGGTTGAGGTGCCATGGAGGACATCGAGCAGGCCAGGATGAAGAGGCTGAAGGAGCTTCAGGAAGCGCAGAAAGCCGAGGAGCAGGTGAAGGCTGCGATGCGCGCCATGCTGGACGACAGCGGATACGACAGGATGATGAATGTCAAGCTCGCGAGCCCTGAACTTTACGCGCAGGCGGTGCAGGGGTGCGCAGGGGTGTATCAGCGCCTGGGGCGAAGGCTCGGGGAGCGGGAGGTGCTGCTCGTGCTGAGGCGCCTGAAAGGCGGGGAGCGCGAGACGAAAATAACGTTTGATAGGAAATAGGGTGTTATGATGACCAAAAAAACGCATGAGAAAAGGAGGCGGCTCAGCAAAGCCACCAGGCAGAACAGGCGCCTGCCCATCTTCGTGGCCATAAGGACCAAGAGGAAGGTCACGCAGAACGCGAAGAGGAGGGCGTGGAGGACGCACAAGCTCAAGTCGAATGAATGGTGATTGCGATGGCAGAGGAAAAAATCTACACTATACCGCTCAGGGATGCATTTAGCTATGTGAGGACCAAGCGGGTGAGGAGGGCAGTTTCCATTGTCCGGGCTTTCGTTTCAAGGCATGCGAAAGTTGATTCCGGAATGGTGCGGGTTTCCGAGGCGCTCAACTCGGTGCTGTGGAGGAACGGCATCCAGAAGCCGCCGAGAAGGATAAAGATAAAAGTTGTGAAGGAAGAGGGGTTCGCAAGGGCGTACCTGCCTGATGAAGTGGTAAAGAAACCTGAGGCTAAGAAGGAGGAAAAACCAAAAACTGCGCAGGAAGGGAAGGAAGCGAAGCCTGAGGCTAAGAAGGAGGAGAAAAAAACCGAGGCTAAATCAGCCGAGAAGAAGGCCGAGACTGCGACAAAGCAGGATGCGCAGGTGAAGAGAGATACTCCTAGACAGATTGGGAAGCAGGAGCCGGTCAAGGGCGGAGTCTGACAGTGGGTTTATGCTGCGCACCTCGTACTATGGAAATTCTTTCATAGGCCTGTTTTTCAGGGCCAACGACAGCGTGCTCCTTGCGCCGCTCGACGCCCCGGACAAGGTGGTTGATGCGCTCGAAAATGAGTTGAAGGTGCGGGCTGTGCGAGTTTCGATGGCCAATTCCAATTTGGTTGGGATATACACTGCGATGAACAACAACGGGATTGTGCTTCCCAATGTGATTGAAGAAAGCGAGCGGCTGGAGCTGAAAAAGGAGGGCTTGAACGTGTTCGTTTCGCGCGAATTGAACAACGCGCACGGGAACAACCTGTGCGTGAATGACAAAAGGGGCATTGTGAATCCACGCGTGGACTCTGCCGAGAGGAAGAAGATGGAGGATGCGCTCGGAGTGGAGATGGCGCCGGTCTCGCTGGCAGGGCACACCACGGTCGGGAGCGCGTGCGCGTCCAGTGCGGATGGATTCCTGGCGCACTATGCAATAGCTGAAAAGGAGCTCCAGGAAGTGGAGGAAGCGCTCAAGGTCCCCGGGGACAAGGGCACTGTGAATGGAGGCGCGGGATTTGTCGGATTGGGCGTGGTGCACAACAAGAACGGCTTCGCGGTCGGGGAAAGCACCACGGGCTTTGAGATGGGCAAGGTGGCCGGGGCGCTGGGCTACGTGAAGTGATTGGATGGTCGCATATGAGGAGTTCGCGAAGCTGGATTTGCGCGTGGCGCGCGTGCTCGAATGCACAAGAGTGGAGGGCTCGAACAAGCTGCTGAAGCTATTGGTGGACGTCGGAGCTGAGAAAAGGCAGGTTATCGCCGGAATAGGGAGGGAGTATGAGCCGGAGGGTTTGGTCGGGAAGAGTGTTGTGCTGGTAACGAATTTGGACTATAGGAAGCTCGCGGGGCTGGAATCCCAGGGAATGCTGCTCGCGGCAGGGGATGCTGAGATTGCCCTGCTCACTGTGGACAGGGAAATCGCCCCAGGGGCAAAAATCGGATGATGATAGGTGATTGCATGAAATTCGCGGTAAGCGGAACTGGGGAATTGAGGAACGGGACGAGAAGCTTCAAAAAAGAGGTTGATGCGAAGAGCGAAAACCACGCAAAGGATTTAGTGTATTCGCTTTTCGGCTCTGCCAACGGGTTGAACAGGAACAAAGTGAAGATTGAGAGCGTTTCCAAGGTGGGATAATGGCCGAGGAAACGCAGCGGATGATGTACGAGGCGAGAGTGTACGGCGAACAGCTCAGGCTGCTCCAGAACGAGATTGAGCGCATCAACATGACCGCGATGGAGCTGGAAAGCTCGCTCAGGGCCGTGGAGGCGCTCAGGGAGGAGCAGATTTTCGTGCCTATAGGGGCAGGTGCCATGATGGGCGCGAAGCTGAGTTCTACAGAGGTGCTCATGCCAGTGGGCGCAGGCTACATGACCGGGATGAAGAAGCACGAGGCGATAGAGGAGATAAAGAAAAGGATGCAGACCACCCAGGGCGCGATGGAGAAGCTGCGCGCCGAATTCGAGAAGATAAATGCCAAGCTGTACGAAGTGGGCGGGAAGATAGATGCGATGAACGCCAAATCGCGCGGGCAGGGCGGCTTGTGAATAGAGTGAAACCGCATGTTCGACTTTCTCAAGAAGAAAATTTCCGGGCTGGTGGACCGGATTGCCGGCAAGCCGGAGCAGAAGAAGGAGGAACCTGCGAAGCCCAGGGAAGAGAAAGCCGGAGCTGGGAGGGAAATCCTAGTTGATGTTGAACAAGTGGCGCGGAAAGAAGGGATGAAAGCAGGAGTTGAAACTGATTTTGCCATAGGGAAACCTGAAAGGTTGGAGGCTCGCGCGGAAAAAGAAGCAAAAGAGATAGCCGCGCCTGAGCAGGCTGTAAAGGAGCGGATTGAAGAAAAGATTGGGCGGCCAGGCACTAAGGAGGAAACTGCAGCGAAGGCTGCGGGGAAAGCAATCGCGAAAGAACCAGTTAAATCTGAGAAAGTGCTGCATGCCCCAGTTCAAATTCTTAAGAGTCACAAGGAAGTTAAACCTGAAATCAAGGAGGAGGAAAAAGCTGGGGCAAAAATCGAGAAGGTGGCTGAGACAGCCAAGCCGGACACGCAGGTGAAGCGGGAGGTCCCGAAGCACGTTGAAATGCCGGAGCCGGTCAAAAGCGGGGCTAAAGAGAAGCCGGAAAATACTGTGGTTGCCGAAGCGCCGGAGAAACCGCATGAGGCTAGGGAAGCCAAGGAGAAGCCAGAGGGGAAGGTGAAGCTCAGCCTGGTGAGCCAGGTGAAATCCCTGTTCTCGAACGAGGTGGAGCTTGGGGAGAAGGACGTGAAGGACGCGCTTTCGGATTTTGAATTGGAACTGCTCGAGGCGGACGTGGCTTACGAGGTTGCCGAACAGATAAAGGACGAGCTTGGGAAGGAGCTGGTTGGGAAGAAGGTTAAGAAAACCGAGCTCCAGGGGCAGATTGCGAGCGTGTTCCACAAATCAATCAGGGACATAATGGCTGAGAAAAAAGGGGAGACGATAGAGGAAAGGCTTGGGAAGGACGGAAAAAGGCCGATTACAATCATGTTCGCAGGGCCGAACGGAAGCGGAAAGACCACCACAATAGCGAAGATAGCCCGCATGCTCAAGAACTCCGGGTATGGGGTGGTTATTGCTGCCGCGGACACGTTCAGGGCCGCGGCGATAGAGCAGATGGAGATACACGGGCAGAAACTCGGAGTCAGGGTGATAAAGGGGAAATACGGGGCTGACCCGACTTCGGTGGCGTACGACGCGGTAAATCACGCGAAGGCGCACGGGCTGGACGTGGTGCTTGTAGATACTGCCGGGAGGCAGGAAACCAACCAGAACCTGCTGAACGAACTGAAGAAGATGGTGCGGGTGATAAGCCCGGAGATAAAACTGTATGTGGGGGAGAGCCTGGCCGGGAACGCGGTAATCGAGCAGGTCCAGGCGTTCAACCAGGAGCTCAGGCTGGACGGAATCGTGCTCACCAAGCTGGATTGCGACGCGAAAGGAGGCACGGTGATTTCAATATCCAGGGTCACCAGGGTTCCAGTGGTGTACGTGACTACCGGGCAGGGATATGGGGATATAGAAGTGTTTGACCCTGATAAGATGGCAAGGGGAATTGCGGGTTAGATTATGAGAACGGTCATACTGGACACGAATTTCCTGCTCATACCACACCAGTTCAGGATAAACATCATGGAAGAGCTGGAGAGGCTCATCGAAGGACCGCACGAGCTTGCGGTTTCTGATGCGATAGTGCACGAATTGAAGGGGCTTGCGAGAGGGAGGGGCAAGGAAGGGGTGGCGGCGCGGGTTGCACTCGAAGGGATTGCGAGGAAGAAGATAAAAACCATAAAAAGCGCGGAAACTAATGCGGACAGATGGATAGCGGAGTATTGCGCAGAAAATCCCGGAACCATCGTTTGCACGAACGACATAGCGCTCAGGAGGGAGCTGAAAGCCGCCGGGGCCAGGATTATAGTGATGCGCACGAGGACCAGGATTTTCTGGGCATGAGCTGGGAAATTGGGGAAAGCCTGGGAAATGCATATGTTTATATACCAGCGATTCGCAATAGGATACAGTTTAGACAAGCGCTCCAAGTGGGTGCGCCAAGAGCAGAGTGGTAGAGTAGAGGCGATCCAAAAGATTGCTGAACCTAATTCTTCTGAGCTGGGTGTTCTAAACAATTAGGTGAAAAAATGACGTACGAATCCGGTTCGGATAGGCCAATGTATGATGCAGTTTGCTCTGATTGCGGAGCTGCCTGCAAAGTGCCGTTCCAGCCCAAGGAAGGCAGACCTGTTTACTGCAGGGACTGCTACAGGAAGCACAAGCCGAGCAAATTCTAAGCAGAATGACGCTCGCAGATGCGAATCCGTTTTTAATTTTTGTTTTTGTCTTTCAATTTAACCCGGCTTAACTGGGATTTTTCCGGCAATCTTCTCAGAAATCTGCTTTATTTCGTCCAGCGTTAGCTCGCGGGGCCGCTTTTTGAGCGCGTCTCCGAGAATTTCGAGCCCTTCCTTTTCGAATCCAGAGGAAAGCAGGGCGTTGCGCACGGTCCGGTTTTTATGCTGGAAGATGGAGCGTATCGTGCCTTCCAGTGCCTCTGTGCCCTGAACCTGCTTTTTTTCCAGCAGAATGATTGCTGAATCCACTTTCGGGGCAGGGAAGAAAAGGCTGCGGCGCACCTTCTGCACGTATTTGACGCTGTAGAAAAGCTGGGAGGTGACGCTGAGGCGCCCGTAGCCGGAAGTTCCGGGCTGTGCGACCATCTTGCGCGCGAATTCCTCCTGGACCATAAGGAGCGCATTTTCGAATTCGAACTCCCTAAGTTTGAATAGGATGGGGCTGGAGATGTAGTATGGGATGTTGCCGATTATTTTGTGGATTTTTCCGAGTTTAGCAGGGCTTATTTCGAGAAAGTCCGCGTGTATGATGTGCACAGGGCGGCCCTTGAATTTCCCCTCGAGAACTTTTACCAGGGAAAAATCCTTCTCGACTGCTATCACCTGCTTCGCGCCTGCGGTGAGGAGCTGCTCTGTGAGCCTGCCGTCGCCAGGGCCTATTTCAAGCACGGTTTTGCCCTGCGGTCCGAGAAGGCGTGCCTCTTTCGCAAGCATGTTCGTGTCGCGCAGGAAATGCTGGCCAAGGGATTTCTTGAGGTGAATCATTTTTCAGCCAGCTCGTGGAACGTTTTGCCTTCCTCTTTGAGCAGTATGCCTTCCAGGATTCCGTAGGCGTAGTTCGCGCACCCGAAAGAGGAGAAATGGTCGCCTTTCAGGTGGTAATGCTCGGAGTCCCTGAGATAGTTTTGCGCATGCGCGAGCTGGGGCAGGTAGTTTTTGGAATAGGGGCGGGCTTTGAAATACTGGATTATTTCCGCGAGCTTCTGCAGGTCCTTTTCCGAACGCACTTTTTCGTCCATAATGGAATTTCGGGCAATCTGTTTAAAAGCATGCGAAGTGCAGAATATTGTGCGGGCTCGTGGCGCAATGGATAGCGCGCCCGGCTTCGGATTGCCCTGGACCAATCGCGGTCCAGAGTCTCTCTTTCAAGGAGAGACCGGGCGGTTGTGGGTTCAGGCCGTTTCACCTAAAATGCTGGAAGGGGCGGTCGCCCAGGAATCCTGCCGAGCCCGATTTTATTCTAAAAAACGAACTTTCCTTTCTGGAAGTCGCGGATGAGCACTTTCGCGGCTTCTGTGACGTTCAGTACACCCTGCTTTTTGAGCAGGCCGCGCTTTTTCGCAATCTGCTCGAGCACGTCCTCGGCATCAGTGGCTGAAGAAATCCCGTAGTGCCTGAGGAGCGGGTTCGGGGAGAGGGAAAACGATTTTGAGATTAGTTCGGCTGCTGCCTGCTCGGGCTTGTCCATCTCGGTTACGTCGAGAGCGCTCTTGAGCGCGAGGGACTTGTCGTTCTCGCCTATTTCATAGACTCCGGCGGTGTCGCAGAGCATCAGGTCTTTGGAAAGGCGTATCCACTGGGGCCCTTTGGTGAGCCCGGCCCTGAAGCCGGTCTTGGCCGAGTATTTCTTCCTGAGCGTGTTTATGAGCGAGGACTTGCCCACGTTGGGAATCCCGAAAACCACGATTTTGCCTTCCTTGGTCTTGCGGTATGGGTTTTCGAGCGCAATTTTGCGCGCCCGGGATATTATTTCCCCTGCGCCTTCGCGGGTGCGCGAGCTGAAGTAGATGAATCTGGGAAGCCGGCGCTCCTTCGGAATCAAATCGGATTTTGAAGCGACCACAAGGATTTTTTTGCCGAACCTGCGCTCGAGCTTGCCTATGCGGGTTTCCTCTGGAAAGCGCGCATCCACCATCTCTATCGCCACGTCCGCGGTGCGCAGAAGCTCCACGAGCTGCGAATAGAATTTCCTTTCCGAGTAGGGCATGCGAAGACCTATTTGGTGAGCACGAGAGGCTTTTCCGAAACAAGAATCGTGTGCTCTGCCTGGCTCACCAGCCCGTCGCCGGAATCCTTGAGCACTGGGTATGAAACCAGGATGCGCTGCGCTATCATCTCCTTGAGCGCGGTCCCGACCATGAGCCTGGAGAAGCCAGCTGAATCGAGCCACCTCTGCGCGAACGGGAGGAGGACGCGCTCGCGCATTATGTACTCCTGGATTTTGCGCGCCTGCGGAAGGCGCAGGGGCTTCGGGTTGATTAGGGAAAATATCTCCACCTGATCCGTGTCCTGGACGAATCCGCTTCCTGTGCTTGCGAACGGCTCTATGGCGAATATGTCGCCTTCCTCAAGGACATAGGGGCTGGAGTTGCGGACTGCCGGGATGTCCA
This sequence comes from Candidatus Micrarchaeia archaeon, assembly GCA_041650355.1. Taxonomy (NCBI): domain Archaea; kingdom Nanobdellati; phylum Microcaldota; class Candidatus Micrarchaeia; species Candidatus Micrarchaeia archaeon. The sequence goes on from JBAZLI010000005.1 coordinate 12,131, forward strand.
CGCCTGCATGCAGGATTCCTTTCCGTATCATGTGGCCGCTGAGATTGGAAATCGGGTGGAAGCCGAAGGATTTTATGGTGTCTTCTATGGCCGCTGAGACGTCGGATACGTGGGTTCCGGGAACCATGAGCTTTATCGCTTCCGCAAGCGCCTTCTCGCTTGCCCCCACTAACTTGGTTTGGTTGTTGGAAAGGTCGACAGTGTAGGCGGTGTCGGTGAGCGCATCGTTCAGCGAGGCACCTAAATCAACCTTTACCACGTCATTTTCAGTGAGCAGCAGGTCGCAGTTGGTCTCTGGGCTGAAATGGGCTGCCTTCTCGTTTACTGATATCGTTGCTGGAAAGGCGCACTTTGCCCCTTCGCCAGCTATCATCTGCTCTATGGTTTCGGCTATGTCTAGGAGAGATTCATCCACCATTATCAGGCTTTTGGATTCATCCCTTACTTTGGCGGTTATCCTGCCGGATTGAATGAAATCCTCCCTGTCTGTTTCAGAAAGCATGCTGACCGAAGGTAATTGCGCGTGAGAATTTTAAAAGCGGTGGGAGTCAGCCGCGAATGCACGTGCCTCCTGCGTCCGGGTACGTTCCGTCGAGCCTGCATTCGAGGCCGGATTCGCACTGGAATGCGGCTATACCTCCGCAGAACTCGCCTTCGCCGGCAAGTGGCCTTGGAAGCATGGCTTCGGTGAGCATGTTCCACTTCTTGTCCAAGTAAGCGGAAGTTATGTTTCCGCCAGTTATTTGGATTACCGCGGTATGCGGCGTGAGGACTGTGAGGACCTGCTGGCCAGTCCTGTTTCCATAGCCTCCGCTGCTGGACACGAAAGTGAATGTGAATATCCAGCAATCAGGGCATTTGAGCGTAGTGGTGTTGACGTGCTTCAGGGTTCCGACCATGCCGTCAAACGCGTATGTCTCGTCGTCCATTACGAAATCCTGCGCCTTCTCAAGTGCCAGCTCTTCGTTTGAATTGGCTGGCTGGCCTATGCAGCCTGCCAGCAATAGAACAGATAAAAATGCGAATGCGAGCGCCTTTTTCATTCAATCACCTGCACAAAATTTGTCGCGGACGGCTTAAATGGATTGCTTTTTTGCTGGGACCAGGGAATTTTCTGCGCGCTTCCTTCCTTTCCCTATGAAGTCCGGATATAATTTTCCATCCCTCAATCTTCCGATCCCGAGCACGTGGGTTCCGGATTTTGCGATTTTCCATCCGCTTCCGGTTGAACCGGCCGCGGAATCTGCCGGGTTCCGGATTTCGACGAAATCATTTTCCACGAAGCTTTTCGCCTGGATTTCGTCCAGTTCGAGGGTATTCTTTGTTGCATGCTTGCCGAAGAGCTGGATGAACTCGCTCTTGAGTTCTATTCCATTCGTGCTTACTTTTCCTGCAACAAAGCCCATATACCCTGCCGGCTTCATCATCATGAGCGTTTTGGAAAACACGCGTATCACGTTCTCCTGCTCCTGCAAAACTACTTCTCTTGGGAGCGTTATGCCGAATTCCCTGCGCAGGTATTCGCGGAACGTGGAGACGTGGCTCATGCTATCCCTTTTTCACCTTGGCTATGAAGAAACCCTCGCTATTGAAATGGTGTGGGTAAATCCGGGCGGTTTTCCTGAATTCCTTTCCGTATTCGGAAAGCCCGGAATCGTGCGGAAAATCGAATTCCAATCCGGCCAGCCCGGCTTCCGGCCTCTTTTCCAGGAGCAGCTTTACTGTTTCCTCGTTTTCTTCTTTCGCGTACGTGCAGGTGGAATACACTAATTCGCCGCCTTCCCGAAGGGAATCGTAGGCGGAAAAGAGCATTTTTTTCTGGGTCTTGGACATCTCGTATGCGAGGTTGGGTGTGAATTTCTTGTATGCATAGGGCTGGGAAAGGGAGGAGCAGGGGGCGTCCACCAGGGCTTTTGTGAAATAGGAGTTTATTCCCAGTTTGGTGCCGTCGCGCACGGTCACTTTTGCGTTCAGGATTCCGAGGCGGGCGACATTCGAGAAAAGGGCCGAGCCGCGCTCCCAATTCACTTCGTTCGCGAGTATCGCGCCCTTGTTCTGCATGAGCATCGCTAGGTGCGATGTTTTCGAGCCTGGGGAAGCGGCTATATCTAGTACGATGTCGCGCTCGTTTGGATTGAGAATCAGCGAGGGAAGCATGGAGGAAAGCGACTGGGTGTGCATATATCCCAGGAAATACTCCCAGGTCGCGCCGAGGCGGGCCTCGCTTTCCGCGTAAAAGCCGCAATCATAAAATGTGGGTTCGAGCTTTATTTTCGTGATTTCGAAAAATTCCGCTTTGGGGATTTTGAGCGTGTTTACGCGTATGGTGTCTCGAACCGGAGCTGAGAGCATTTTGTCCGCGTCTGCGAAGCCGGAGAGGTAGTCTCGGAACTGCTTTTCATCCATGCACATTAATTGCTGCGAATGGTTTAAATTCTGTAATTCGGCTTGTTTTTAACTGTGAACCGGTCTTTGTCGGTAAGATGGTGGCTCCAGGATTTTCCGGAAGAGAGCACGATGTGGCGTATGCCCACTTTTTTGTCGAGGGGCGCTTTAGAGAGGCTTTTGGCTAGCATGGATGAAATAAAACGACAGGGGGTTTTGCAAAAATAAATCCAGGGTGTTTCACCTGTTTCGGGAGCCGGCTCATTTCAGACCACTCGCTTGCACGCACTGCCCAATCCATTATATTTGGAGAAATATTTGGAGAAATTAATATAAAGGAGGTGTGGGCACGACCATGCATGCATTCCAGAAGCATTTTTGCGATGGCTGCGATTCTACTCGCGTTGATGGTGCTCCAAGGCTGCACGGTCAACCCGCAGGACCTTTCGGCACAACCAAAGCCAGGGGTTGGATTAGCCGGGGCCAACGGAACCGGTGATGGTTCGGCGCCCAGTGCGATAACGCTCAGCGTGCAGGAGATTGCGAAGCACAATACCGAGGCGGACTGCTGGGTATACATAAATGATGCGGTGCTGGACCTTAGCTCGTTCACTGCGCATCCCGGGGGAATGGCATATGCGCCTTATTGTGGAACCAATGCGACTGAGGCTTTTTACAACGTGCCCGGAAAAGGGGGCCATTCTGCCTACGCGCTTGGATGGATGAAGGATTTTGAGATAGGGGTTGTTGGCGGGCAGGTTCAGGCTGGGCAGCGCGGCGGCAGCGCGGATTCGAATGTGACGGCAGGGGAAGCCGGCTTTACCGGCGGAACGGGCGTGCGGAATAATGGCTCTTGGGGAAATCTAACGCTTTTGACTGCGGAGGAAGTGGCTAAGCACAGCGCAGAATCCGATTGCTGGGCCATATTCTGGAACGATGTGCTGGACTTGAGCGCGTTCACCAAACACCCGGGGGGCGCGGCTTATACATCTTATTGCGGGGGCGATGGAACCAGCGCCTTTGAGGCGATAGGCCACTCGTCTAAAGCTTATGCGCTCATGGCGGATTACAAGATAGGTGAAATCGGGCAGAGCGTGGATATTGCGAACACTACGGCCGCGAATCCGAGGAATGCGACTAAATTTGAAGATGATGATGAATGGGAAGAGGAGGATGACTGATGGATAAGGGAGGACTCTTGTTTCTTTTGCTGATTATGGCGTTTGCCATGCTAGCTGCTTACCACGCGCTGTTTCCGGTTCCGGCCGCGATGGTATTCACGAGATTCCTCGGGCTCGCTGGTTTCATGGTATTGTGCGTTGCTCTAATGCTGGGGCCGCTCTCAGCAATTTCACCAGCAACTTTCGGGCCCCTACTTATGCACAGGAGGGCGGTGGGGATAGCCGCATTTGCCCTCGTGCTTGCGCACTTCCTGGTTTCGTTCTCGCTCGAGCTGGGAGGCAACGTGGGGTATGTGCTGGCGCAGGCGCCGCTACAGCTTGGCGCGGTTGCGTTCGCGATATTGACGGTGCTGGCCCTGATTTCTAACGACTGGGCATTCAGGAATGTTCCGAGCTGGAAGGGCATCCAGCGCCTAGCGTATATCGCGTTCGTGCTTTCTTTCGGGCATTTTCTCCTCAAGGCGAGCGGGATGTTCGTGGCTGTTGCTGGGGGCAAGGTATTCGCCAACGCGGCGGAATTAGCAATGGTGGCGCTTGGAATGGCAACCATCCTGCTGCAACTGGTCGGATTTTATATCATGGGCAAAAGGAAGAGCGCGAAGGCTGCTCATGCAGCTACGGAGGCGCAGCAGGGAAAAACGCTGTAGGAAAAGGAAGTGGGCCTGATGAAAAAGGAGTTTCTGGTTGTGACATTAACGACGGCAAAACTCGCAACTCAGAACCCGGAGAGGTTCGGGGGTAAGTAAAATTGGGCCTGCTGAGATCTATTCCCCATACCCCCTCGAAATGCGATTCACTAAAAGAAAAGGGGATCCTGAAAACCTGGGGTTTTCGGGAGACAGTCGCCGAATCGTCGGCGACTGGATATGGGTTTGAACTCAGGACCTATGGCTAACTCAGACAGTCCTATAGTTTCCTGTATTAGAGGACGCCATATAAGACCATCGCTCTAACCTGGCTGAGCTACAGGCCCAACTATTAGGATTGTAGTTAATAATGCTTTTAAACCGTGGCAGTTTCTTTTTTGGGGGTGAAACACTCAGACCCTTTTTTCTTTGGAAACGACGGGGAAATGCATTAAAGAAAAAAGGGGATATGTGGGCTGAGCTACAGGCCCAACTGATGATACATTTGATTGCTAACGGTTTAAAATAGTGACTATATACGACACAAAGTCAATTTATTTTCCTTGAACCGGTGAATGGGTTGTCTGGCGGGAGGTCTCGCGCACACCCGGGGCCAAAAAACCATGCGGCGGGCGAGGAAACCTTGGAATCGATGGCGCTCGCGCAATTTTCCAGCGCACCCTCCAAGCCAGGAATCTGAATATATCCAGATGTCGAAAGCACGGTTTCACGGATTGCGTTAAGTTCGTCGGAGGTGTAAAATCTGACTCTCTCTTCAGAAAGCAGGTTCACCAAAGGCAGAATTGCGTATTCTTGGAACTGGAGGGATTTAGATAGGGTATTTAGCAGGTTGGCTGAAGGCAAACGCGTCGAAGGGTCTGCGTTGAGGTTGAGCACCGTACTGACTAGAGCTGGGATTGACTCGGAAATATCGCATTTACAATCCAACTGTGTTTCCAGGGCAACTAAAGCGAACTGTTGGTTTTGAGTTGAGGGACTGCCGAACATATCTATGAATACTCGAGTTGGAATGCGCGTGATTGCACGTGGATTAAAACGCAGGAAATTTAGCGACCATATATGAACCGGGCTGGTTTCTTCCGAGAGGGAGCTACTCAGAAATGCGAGTGCGCTCTCTCCTTTCTCCTTTTCGTTGGATTCTAAAAGGTTAGAAATATGGAGCTCTAGGGCCATGCCTGAGAAGAACCTAACATAAGCGGAAGGGTGCCCTAGGACGGACTTCAAAAACGGCACTGCCTCGGCCACATTTTCTTTGCGGTCGCATGCGTACTCGTAGATGTTCCTGGCTAATTCTAATTCCTCGGGCTTAGGTAATTTCATGCCAGGGATGATGGTGAGATATCTGTAAGAACGCAAAATATCCTGTCTGGTGAGTAGTGGCTCCTTTGATTTGAATATTGGGGGAGCCATTGGATTATTTGCCAATATGCACGATCCGTCTTTGTTTTTCATAATTTATATTACGTTTCGTTTGTTTTTAAATATGCGTTTATACATTTATTATAACACACTGAAAAATGCTTTCCAGGCGCTAATGGTTTAAAAGATTGCTAGTGCAATTCAATTCGATAAAGATGGAACTGAGGGACTCCTTCAAGGCTTTTGCGAATCGGGTGCTGCACGCGGCCAGGATGGGACAGCTCGCGAAGAAAGACATCAAGACGCTCGAACGGCTGATTCTTAGGACGAAAAAGAGGAATCTTGTGCTTTCCAGGGCGATATTGGCATCGCTTTCGGGCGGGAACGAAAGCGAGCGGGATGTGAAGAGGTTCGCGCACCTGCTCGAATTGGCAAACCATAGGTTAGCTGAGGAAAAAGAGCCGTTCTTGGCTGGGGAGAGCAGGGAGCTTGAGGACCTGTTCGGGAGGCACTCGCTTTCAGTCAATGCGGCCAGGAGGTTCATATTCAGCCTGGATGAGCTGCTCGCGATGGAGCTGATGGGCCAGATGGACAGGGAAGTCCAGGTCCCGAAAAGGACCGATGCGCATGCCCGCACTTTTGAGAAGGAGAAGCTCGCCCACTAGGGATTTTGCATGAAGATAAAGCTCACTCCTGAACTTTCTTACTTGATAGGCATGTGGTCCAGGCGCAGGAGCAAGGAGGGGCTTGGAATGGAAGGGGGGAAAGAGCTGCAGCAGGTTTTCGCGCAGAAAGTGCTGGAGCTTGGGCTCACGGCTTCCGACAAGCTGCTTTCCGACGAGAATAAAGTCTATTTTTACCACGGGAAGTACAGGAAATTCTTCCAGGAGATAGAGAGCGAGAAGCTCGAGAGGTACAAATACATAAACGAGTACTCGGCAAGCTACCTGGCAGGGCTGTTCGACGCGGTGGGCGGCATAAGCGAGAGTGGAGTGGTTTACCTGGAGAGGTTCGGGGGCATGGATGAGATACTGCTCATGCGGCTGGGCTTTCCCAACAGGCCGAAGGAGGGGAAACTGGTGATTGGGCGCCCGAAGGCGTTCCTGCTGTTCATCCGGAACTACACGAAACTGTTCGCAGGCCATCCGGTGATGGAGCTGGTTGCAAGGAGGAAGAGGGCCGGGAAAAGACCGGGCGGAGATGGGCATGCCTGAACCGACGTTTATTTCTGAACCCAAGACGAACGTGAAGAACTGCACTTTCAAGATTATAGCCAACCCGCTGAAGGATTGGGCGGTCAGGACCGCGCAGGAGATTGAGAAGCTGCTCGGCCCGGACAGGATTGTGCCTGCGGAAGAAGATGTGAGCATAATCATCGGGGGCGACGGGACGATATTCCACAACAAGGACAGCATTCATGGCGCGATATTTGCCATAGGTGGGAGGCAGAGCCAGGTCTGCCAGGCCAACCAGGAGAACTGGAGGGAGAAACTCGCGCAGATGATGAAGGGGTTTAGGGTTGACGAGAGGGTGGCGCTGGCTGTGAAGGTGAATGCGGGGGATGCGGGCTGGGCGATAAACGACGCAGTGGTGCACTCGAGAAAGCACAACTTCCTCAGGCTTGCGCTCAGCGTCGGGAACGCAGAATACCATTTCGGCGGGGATGGAATCATAGTTGCGACTCCCACAGGTGCAACCGGATATGCGTATTCTGCAGGTGGTTTCATCATAGGGAAGGTGCCGCACCTGATGGAGGTGGTGCCTATCTGCCCATATATGAGGGCTTTGAAGCCCATGCTCGTGCCTGCGCTGAGCAAGGTGAGGGTGGCGAGCGAGGAGGGGGACGCGGATTTGATAGTAGACGGGCAGAAAATAATAGAGCTTGGGGGCAATGATGTTGTTTCAGTGAGCGGGACCAGGACGGCCAGGTTCGTGGATTTGCCGTCTAAAAACAGGAGAATCACTGCGGTGAGGCTGTAGGATGGGTGCTCTGGAGGAAGTGCTGGCCCAGAAAAGCGTGGTCCTGAACGCGGTGATAGGCGGGATGAGGCAGAGGCATGAATTCTTCATAGAACGCGAGGAAACCGCTTTTGGGAAGATACCGTACCTGGCGTGCAGGCGCGCGCTGCCGGTAAGCGAGATGATGCGCATCGCAAGCGAGAGCGGTTTGCCGGTTAAATGCCCCGGGCAGAAAGTTTTCCCGAACGGGAAGGGGCCGAAGGATTTCGCTGGTTTGTAGGTTCGAGAAGTGAGGGCCGCCCGCAAAAACAAATGGGCGGGAAGAAAAAACAGGAACTAATCCTTGAGCCCTTCGGAAGTGACTTTGAACACCCTTTCCCCATCAGGAAGGTTCGGGGAATCCACCAGCCTGGCTATGCGCTTGTCCTCCTTGCTTTTGCGCACGTAAACGCGGTAGGTTGCGGCGTGTGCGAGCACATGGCCGCCTATTGGCGTGGTCGGGTCTCCGAACATTATCGCAGGGTTGTCCATCACCTGGTTGGTCACATAAATAGCGAGGTTGTAGTTGTCCGCAAGGCGCTGGAGGAGATGGATGTGCTTGTTGAGCTTCTGCTGCCTGTCGCTCAGCGCTCCCCGGCCTATGTAATCGGCCCGGAAATGGGATGTGAGGGAGTCCACGATGAAGAGCTTCACGTTGTTCTCTTTTATCAGGGCTTCGGCCTTTTCGGCCAGAAGCATCTGGTGGTCCGAATTTTCGGCCCTTTGGATGTATATGTTCTTCAGCACTTCGTCGGGGTTCATGCCCTGGGCTTCTGCTATCTGGACTATGCGGTCAGGCCTGAACGTGCTCTCGGTGTCTATGAAAATGGCTTTTCCTCCGAGGCCACCCTGCTCGCGGGGTCTCTGCACGTTTACCGCGAGCTGGAACGCAACCTGCGATTTTCCGCTTGAAAATCTGCCGAAAAATTCGGTTATCGCCTGGGTTTCTACGCCCCCGCCGAGAAGGTCGTCAAGTTCCTTTGAGCTGGTTTTTATTTTCCCTATGTCCTGCCTCCGCTTCATCACCACGTCCGCGGTCTCGAATCCTATGTCAAGGGAGGATTTGGCTGTCTCGATCGCTTTTTTCGCGGCTTCCACGCCGAAATCCCCGACTTCCGCGAGCTCGTGGGGCGTCGCGGACGCTATGCTGGCCACGTCTTTGTAGCCAGCGGCCTTGAGCCTTTCGCTTGTCGCGGGGCCTATCCCAGGGAGGTCCTCCAAATCATCGTATTTCTTGTATTTCTGCTCTTTCTCGTCTTTTTTTTCAGCCGCCATTCAATTCACCATCCATCATTTTGCAATCAAAGCTCGCTCTGTTTGTCTCTTGGGGTGTTCGGGAAAACCAGTAATTTGAGGTCGCCGATTTTGAGAGTGTAAAACTCGTTTCCGTTCTTGCTCATGTTTTTCCACATCCCACCTACGCCCTTGAATATGGTCTTGCCATCCTTGTCGGTCATGGGCTGGACTACGCGCAAATCCGGCCTTCTTCCTGCAGAGCTTTCTGCCTGAGTTCCGGATTCACCAGTCGATTCGCTGGTTACTTCTTCAAAGTCTTCTTCTGCCATTCATATCACCTCAACCGCAAATGCGATTGTCTGTTCTTATATAAGCATATATAGTATATATTAATATAGGAAGGGGTGCTTTCCAGTGGCTTTGCGAATATCGAACAAAAACTAAATTAAAGTTCCTGGATAAATTGTGTGCATGCGAAGCAGGATGCTTTGGGCTGGTGCGCTTTTGCTTATTCTTGCTGCTGGATTCGTTCTGGGAAGCCAAAAAATGACCGTGGCGGAAAATAGTTATGGAAATAATTCTGGAAATGCCTCTAATAACGCGCGCGTGGCTGGCAATGGAACTACGAACGAAAATTACAGTTATTTGGGCTGGGTTTTTGAAAATACAAACAATGGCGGAAATGCAAGCGTACTCTGGAATATCAGCATGGGCAACAACACCAGCGATGCCAGGCCGAAATTGTTTTACTTTTACAGAAAGGGATGCTCGGCGTGCGCTGAAGTGACGCCCTGGGTGGAAAACGAGATGAAAAATTATGCCAGTAGCATTGAGCTGGTTGAACATGATATAGATGAGGGTGGAGGATGGAGCATCCATAAGGGATTTTGCAGCGCTTACGGAGTGCCTGTGAACGAAACTTTCGTCCCTATGGTGTTCATTGGGAACGCATATTTATGGGGCGTGGATGGTATAATGAGCGGGCTGGATGGCGCGATTGAAACGTGTTTGGATGAGAAGTGCGAAACTCCATCTGGATTGCCGGAATAAGTAGGCCGGTTTATGCCGAGGTTCAAAAATATCTGAACAGGTTTTTAGCTTCGCTTATCCGCGGGATCATCGCGCACAAAAATGCCTGTTCATTCATCTGCTGGCGAGTCAAAACGCCGTTCGAGAGGTAGTGGATTGCCCCTTTCTTGTACCCGATTTTGTCTATCCCTGTAAGCTCGGACATCGCCGCGCCTAAATCCTTGTGCTGGTTTAGCAGTTCTATCGCCAGTTTGGGCATCTGGAAACCCATGCTGGTTCCGAATGTGGTCCTTTCACCGTCGAAAACTGCGCATATCGCTATGTCGTAAAGACCATCCCCGAAGTTGAACAAACCGCTTTCAAATCCGATTCCGAAATCCGCGTTCGTGGCTGAATACGCGGATTTGGCCCGATTTTCCGCTCCTTTGAGGGTTTCCTGCTCGAATGGCTGCTCGCGTATCCTGGATTGGACTTTCAGGGTGCGGACGGAGGAATTTTTGAATATTTTTTTAGCGCCCTGCGCCAATCCTTGCTTTTTGCTCGGGTTTGCGGAACCGAGCGCGAAAATTACTGGCTTGAGGCGCTTCCCTTTCAAATCTATTCTCTTTTCGTGAATTCTTTTTGCGGAAATTTTTATGAAATCCTCGGCATAGGCAAGGGGAACGGAGATTATGCGCAATGGTTTGCGGCGGTTGGACTTTCTTATGCGGTTTATCTCTTCAGCAGCGGATTCGGTTTCGCTTGAAACAATTATCGCGTCTGCATCGGTCTGGGGCGCGAAGCCGTATTTGTCGCCTATTTCCACTATTTCTAATTTCCTTTTGGTTTTTGATTTTTTCAAAATATTTTTTACGAAATTTTCTAGGTTGAGCGCGCGCCCTGAGTAAGGCACGAACGGGTAAGCTTTGGTCTGCCTTGCGTATGAATCGCTTGTGAGCCCGATTGTGATTTCGTCAAACGCGAGCGCGGCTTTCAGGAGGCGCTCGTGGCCGATGTGCAGGATGTTGAATGTTCCGCCGAGTATGCATTTCATGAATGGAAAAAGAAGGGAAATGTAATAATGCTAGCGCTTGGCTTGGCTGGAGCTGGTTTGGGGCTGCAGGCTGGCCGGGCGCTTCACGCTGGGCTTGCCTTTGCTACCACCCCCGAGGATGTTGCCGATGTCTTTTCC